>JAUPLE010000490.1 GCA_030837085.1 Acidobacteriota bacterium
TCAATTGATTTTTCGCTTCCCATACCATGTCCGGGGTGATTTCCCTGGAATAATCGTTTTCAAGTATTTCGGAAACGATTTGATTGGCCAGGGCATTGGTTAACCAGGGCTGGCCATTGGAAAGTAAAAAGACTTCTTCTTTCACTTTTTCGGAAAAAACCTGCCCGGTCTCTTTGGTATGTTGTTCCAGTAATTCGCATACTTCTTGTTTTGTAAAATTTTTCAATAAGAGGGACTCGGATTTGATATTGAAGGGCGACGCAGTGCCCATGGATTTTTGGTCGTCCCGTACTTTTGCTCTATAATCCCGGACATCCCGCAAACCGACAAGAACGACAGAAGAGGGAAAATGCTTCGGCCTGCCCTGGTAGCCGTCGCGCAATTGCCTGAGAATTGAGATAAGCACATCATCCATTAAGGCATCGATTTCATCGATAAAAAGAACGATGGGTTTTTCTTGGGCAAAGCTCCAGGTATGCAGGTAATTGTATAAATCGGGGAAATTCTTTCCCCCCGGGTTTTCCGGGCGGTACGTCTCTGCCAATTGACGGGTTGAGGAATTATATATGGCATTCATAACCGTCTCATTGGCGACGTCGAGAGTCATACTGCCAACCCCGGCCCGTTCGAATGAAACTACCAATGCAATATATTTACCTTCTCCATTCAGTTTTTGCGCCAGTGCGTATAAATAGGTGGTTTTTCCCGATTGCCGCGGCGCGTGTATCGTGAAATAGAGTTTTTTAGCAATCAATCTTTCTACTTCCTTTAAACGCATAATAGGGTTTACCATATAATGATCTTCGGCAATACATAAGCCTGCGGTATTAAAAAATTTACTCATGCGTCACTCCTTCAAAGAAAACAAATCCGCTTACATACTCACGGAACTATTTTATATTAATTCGTGCGTTAATGCAATACTCACTTTTCTTTGTCTGTGTCAGTCCGTGTTGCCCTATTGTCCGTGGCCTTCTTTTATTCGCGTGTTTCGCGGGCCTTTCCAATTCGTGTTAATTCGTGTAATTCGTGGGCCTTTTTTATCCCTTCGAAGGCAATTTCACGGTGAAAACCGTTCCTTCCCCTTCTTTGCTGTGTATCTCCACGTTTCCCTTGTGCTGCTCCGCCGCCTGCTTGATCAACGCCAACCCCAACCCGGTCCCAAACGGCTGCAGCTTCTTGGCATTTTTCGCCCGGAAAAAATCAGAAAACAAATACCCCATGTCCTCTTTCGGGATTCCTATCCCCGAATCCTTGACCTGGATTATGATCCACCCATCGGTCCGGTATCTTAACTTGATTTCAACGTTTCCTTTTTCAGTATATTTAACAGCATTGGAAATAAGATTCTCCACCATCTGCTCCAACATATCTTTGTCGCCGTCAATCAGCACCGGGTCCTGCGGTAAGTCCACCTGGAAATCAAGCCCCTTATCCCGCGCTTTGTCTGCATAGACGCGACAAATACGTTGATGAATATCCAACAAATCCACCAATTCTTCTTGCGGTTTCTTAGTTTCCTCCCGCCTCCTCGCCAGCGCCAGCAAATCCTGGATCATTAAGATCATGGTTTTCAACCGGCCATCAATCCGTTCGATGTACTCTTTTTGCTTAGTGTTCAACTGGCCCATATATTCCCGGTCCAATATATCCAACATATCAATAGTACTTGCAAGCGGCGCCTTGAGGTTGTGCGCTACCCGCATGATAAACCGGTCTTTCAATTGATTGACGGCCTCGATCTCTTCATGAGACCTTGAAAGATCAATCACCCGCTCTTTAAGCACTTCCATGATGCTGGAACTGAGAAAAGCGGTAATATATACGGCCGCGGCAAAAAATAAGATCAATATCCCGATATGCATGGGCGCATTGGGCAGCAAACCGTAAGCGACGCCGCGAAAGTAAATCCCATGCCAGGGTATTATATTGAAAAATTCCAGCAGCGCTATAGCGCTCATCCCGATCACGGCCATGTTGGCAAACCCCCAGGCAGCTTCCCGTTTCAATAAGATGGCGGCTAAAATAATGGGGAAAATGTAAAATAATACCATGGGACTGGAGATTCCACCGGTATAATGAATGAGAAAATACATGGCCAGGTAATCCAGTCCCTCTTGAAATAAGGTGAAAACCCGGAGATTCTCCTTGGTTCTTTTCATTATCCAACGGTGTAAAACATAGAATATGGTGTTGTAAAGCAGGATAAACAGGGCAACCCGTAATACGCCCTGCCAATAAAAATCAAACCCCGCTCCCAGGGCTACGCCAACCGCAAGCACCATGCAGGGCGGGACGAACCAACGTATGTTCATTAACCATAAGCTGCGCTGCTGGAGAAGATGAAACAGCAGGAACTTCTTTTCTATTGAACCGGAACCGGCGACTGTTGATGAAACTTGATTTTTTGTTTCAGTGTCCATGTGGTATATTTTACCTCATTTAGAATGTTTAAGGAAGATGTTTCACAACTTTGCAGCAATTCTCACTTTAATAATTTTAGGGCGAACACATAGGTTCGCCCCTACATAAATCGATCGAATTTCCCAAATGGCCGGGAATTTTTTATTTTGTAGGGGCAGACCTGCGTGTCTGCCCCTTCCCAAAACTTTTGATTAACTAACCAGTTCCGCTGCTTCTTTATATATTTCCTCGGCATACTGCAAAAAATCCCGCTCCAACTCCTCGGTCATCCGCTCACTGAAAGTGATATTATCCTGCACTTCCACGGCGAAAATATGAATATCCCGATCCTCCGGGAGCTTAATACCCAACTTCCGCCCCAACTCCAATGCCGTCGCCAGGTTCGCATCATGGACGCTGTCCAGGTGCATCGTCTCCCGGAGCGATTCACCCGAAAACCGGTACCAGTCGCCCGGGTTTCCCCCGGATGTTTTAATCGAGTCAAGTATAATCAAACGATCAAATCCTGTTACCACCTCCAGGATATTGAGACCGCCGACCGAACACTCTTCCAGCACCGAAAGACCGGGCGCATGGGCAAGCCGTTCTCCAAGGTACTTCGCCAGGCGAATACCTACCGCATCATCGCAGAGAATGGCATTGCCCATGCCCAATAACAAAGTCTTAACAGGAACGTTAACAGCAGCGGCGGAACTCACGATAGACCTTGCCTCCTTTGTGAATCCGCACATGAAGGGGCATCTCGCCGGGTAAACTGTGGGTCGCACAGCTAAAACAAGGATCAAACGTACGGAACGCCATCTCAACCAAATTGAGGATGCCTTGCGTAGGCTCGATCCCGGGCTTGATAAACGAGGAAACCGCTTTCTTCGTCGCCATATGAATCGGGGCATTGTTGTTGGTGGTCCCCACGATCAAGTTGGCGCTGGTGCAAATCCCGTTCTGGTCGCAGGTGTAATGGTGGGTTAATGTGCCGCGCATCGCTTCCACGATGCCCACGCCTTCGCCCGTAATTTGCTTCGGCACCACACGGTAATTCTCACCGGTGATTTCAGGATCAGCGCAGTACTTTTGCAGCGTTTCCGCATTCTGTACCATTTCCACCAAACGCGCCCAATGAGCAGCCATCAACGCCTGGCAGGGTTTGCCGCCAAGAGTCTTATACATCTCTTCAAAAGCCTCCTGGGCTTTGGGCGTCGCCATCCGCTCCGCCACATTGAGACGGGACAGCGGCGTGGCCATGTAAATACTGGAATCGATGCCTTCCACGAAACCCTTCCAGCCGCGCTTTTTCAAATAAGGAAACTTAAGATACGTCCAGGGCTCCACATGCTCGGCCACAAACTGGAAATACTCCGGGGGCGAATACTTACAAATCTCATTACCCTCGAAGTCCACCACCCGCACCTGCCCCTCGTAAAAATTAGGCGCATTGTTCTCATCCACCAGGCCCATGCTGTGTATTTTCAAATTGTAAGGTCCATTCAGGATCAGGTTGACATAGTCAGCGTTACCCAATACGATTTTTCGAAACAGGTCCAGCGAAAACTGGGTGAAATCATACAACTCGGCCACCATGGGTTTGATTTTCTCAAGGTCTTCCTTTTTCAGACCTTTGGCCACACCGCCGGGCAGACACCAGACCAGGTGAGTGGTCCGACCACCGATCATTTGCTGAATCTCCTGGGCCTGGGCGCGGGATTTAATGACTTTCCCGCCGATTTCCAAACCCACTTTCGCCACCACACCCAGGATATTGCGCACAGCCGGGTCGGCGTCCGGACCGCATACGAAATCCGGCGCCGCCAGCGCATAGAAATGAGCAATATGACTGTGAATGTAGTGGGCGTTATAATACATGTCCCTGAGTTTGTGGGCCAGGGGCGGAACTTCATTGCCGAAACAACCGTCTACCGCTTTGGCGCTGGCCATGTGGTGGCTGGCCGGGCATACCCCGCAAATACGGGTCACAATCCTGGGCAGCTCCTCGATGGGCCTTCCCACTACGAAACGTTCAAAGCCCCTTAACTCGGGAATCTGGAAATAACAATCTTCTACAGCGCCCTGGTCGTCGAGAAAAATCTCGATCTTGCCGTGGCCTTCTAACCTGGTAATTGGATCTATACTAATCTTGCGGCTCATTGTTGGAAACTCCTTTGCAGCATCGAAGCCGGTAAACCGAACCTGTAAGCCATACTGACAAAATCCGGGATACCCGCCAGGATACGTTCGATTTCTTTCGGGTCTTTGCTGTCGATTACCGAGGAAACAGCGGAAAGCAACTTGGCCCCCTGGTCTTTCACATTGGGCATTGGGCCGTAACAACCGCGGCAGCCCTGCCCGGTGTTGGGGCAGCGGACGCCGCAGCCGCCGCGGGTGGCGGAACCGGCGCAGAGAATCCCCTGTTCCATCAAGCAGGTATCGAAATCCTGGATAATTTGCCAGGGGCGATAGAACTTACTGACTTTCTTCTCATTTTTCTTGCGCTGGCACTCGTCGCATACCGCGCGGTCGGAAGCTCCTACTACACTTCCCCTGGGAGGCAATTTCCCCCCAACCACGGCCAATAAAACCGTCTTGATCTGGTGCGGCGCCGGCGGACAACCCGGTACATAGTAATCCACCGGGACAATCGCATCCAGCTTATACACCCGCTTGTAAAAAGTGGGAATCTCAAGCTCCCCGACCTCTACTTTGGTCTGGGGATACGGAACCACCTGGTTCCTCGACTCGATGGAAGGATTATCCAGGTATGCCGTTTTAAAGATTTCCTCTTTTTTGCACAGGTTGGCCAGGCCCGGGATGCCGCCCATATGGGCGCACGACCCGAAGGCCACCATGATCTTACTCTTTTGGCGCAGCAGTTTCGCGATTTCTTCATTCTCGCTGTTGCGCACCGCGCCGTTGTAAAGAGTCAGGTCCAGTTCACCGTCCTGCATATGTTCCACATCCTTGTATTTCCCGTCCACGGCAATGGGCCAGAGGCGGATATCGGCCAGGGCGGCCACATCCAGGATAAACTCGTTGGTATCCAGCACCGCCACATCGCATCCGCCGCAGCCCGCGCCCCAGTACAGGGCAATTTGTAATTTTTTATCCGCCATGTGTCACCTCTCAGCCTTGTCCAGGATCAGTTCAGCCTTAATCCGGTTGGGACCCAGTTTGCGTATCTTTTCCGTCATATCCGCGATCACTTCGCCAAAACGAACGCCTTCGCTGGCGCTGACCCACTCCAGCCGGACGCGGTCTTCTTCGACGCCCAGGGAACGCAATGTTTTCTTAAGCAGGGCGTAACGGCGCATGGCTTTGTAATTACCTTCCACATAGTGGCAGTCGCCGGGATGGCAGCCGCATACCAGCACGCCGTCGGCGCCGTCGGACAGCGCTTTCAATATAAACGTGGGATCGATCCGGGCCGAGCACATCACCCTGATAATTCGGACATTAAATGGATATTTAACCCGACTGGTTCCAGCCAGGTCGGCGCCCGTATACGAGCACCAATTACACAAGAAACCTACGATACGTGGTTCGAATGCCATGGGAGCACCCCCTCTATTTGAGCGAAAATTTGTTGATCGGTAAAATGCCGCGCCTTAATGGCGCCCGAAGGGCAGGCGGCAACACACGCCCCACAGGCCTTACACATCGCATAGATCACATGGCTGCGTTTTTTTACTTTGTCATATTCCACAGCCGTATAAGGACACAGCTCGTTGCACACACGGCAGCCCGAACATAAGTCCTCGTCGACCTCCGCATAGACCGCATCGGCCCAGATTTCACCTTTGGCGATCTTGGCCAGTATACGGGCCGCGGCCGCCCGGGCCTGGGCCACCGTATCCGGGATATCCTTGGGAGACGAACACGCCCCGGCAATAAATACCCCATCCGTCGTGGTTGCCACCGGGTCCAATTTCGGGTGACTCTCGATAAACCAACCGTGTTTATCCCGGCTGATATTGACCAGGTGCGCCACGGCCTCGGAATCTTCCCGCGGCTCCATGCCCACCATCAATACCACCAGGTCGGCCGGGATTTCGATTTCCTCGCCCGAAAGCTGTTCTTTGACCCAGATAAACATCCCGCAGTCATCATCAGGGCCAGCCTCGCGAATCCGGGGCGGATGACCCTTCTCATACATTAAAAACATTGTTTTTGCTTCGGTACTTCTGCGATAAAAGTCTTCACAGCCTTTCCCAAAGGCATGCATATCGATATACACGTCGCTGACATAGGATTTGGGAATAGCCGACTTGATCTCGTGTGCATACTTGAGGGCCGTCATACAGCAAACCCGCGAACAATAGGGGTGATATTCCAGGCTGCGGCTGCCCACGCAGTGAATCAGCGCGACATACTGGGGAACATTACCTTCTTTGGTAAGTATTTTCCCTTTGCGGATCATGCCTTCCAATTCAAAGGACGTGATTACATTGGGGAGCCAGCCGTAAGCCAGGGATTTGATCCTGGAAGCGTCGAACTCCTTGTAACCGGTGCAGACCACCACCGACCCCACAGCCAGTTCGATGATATCACCCTGGGCGTCTTCCACCCTGGCCTGGAAATTGCCGACATAGCCGCCCAACTCCACCAGTTTCGATTGAATCATTACGGTGATTTTGGGGTTCTGGTTGGCCCGGGTAATAAATTCGGTCAGGAGGTCCCGCGCCGAATCCAGGTAAGGGGCGGTCAGGTCCACCCGTCCTACATTGCCGCCCAGCCGGTTTTCCCGTTCCACCAGGTAAACCTGCTGACCGGCGTCGCCCAATTCCAGGGCCGCGGCCAAGCCGGCCACCCCGCCGCCCAACACCAACGTCGCCGGGCACATCGGGACCGAACGTTTTTCCAGCGGTTCGTGGTACTTAACCCGCCGCACTGCCGCGCTGGTAAGCACCCTGGCCTTTTCCGTGGCCTCGATGGCGTCGTCATGGACCCAACTGCACTGCTCGCGGATATTGGCCATCTCGAGGAAATAGGGATTAATCCCCGCGTTTTCCAGGGCCTTGCGGAACGTCGGTTCATGCATCCGCGGGCTGCAAGCAGCCACTACCACACGGTTCAAGCCCAGATTTTTTATATCCTGGACAATCATTTCTTGCCCCGGGTTTGAACACATATACTTATAAGAACGCGCCACCACCACGCCGTCCATTTTGCCCAGCGATTCCACTACTTCTTCGACATTCACCACTTTGGCGATATTGGTGCCGCAATTACAAACATAAACACCGATTTTACACTCTTTCATGTTTACCTCTCATCATGTTAGGCCGCCTGCCGGATCGGCTGGGATATCGGGGCGCCTTCCTTTTCCAGGACCAGGGCATTTTTACGAATCCCGGCAAAATACATGGCCAGCGGTCGGTACAGCATGTGCGCCCATTTGGTAAAGGGCATGCGCAGCAGCCAGGGAACAACAGCCATCAAATGGATCACATAAGTTATGTTGGCAATCATTTCCATGCCCAGGCGGTGACAAATATGTTGAAAAACGCCGGTCACGACAATGATCATAAGTAATACCAAGAAAATCCAATCAGAGCCCTGGGATTTCTGGTATTGTACCTGTTCTTTTTTGATTCGGCCTTTTACCATGTATATTGTACCGATCAGCAAACCCACCGTAGCCAGGTAGGCCAGGGCGTGGACCGACCAATCGATTTCCGGGCCGGACTGCAACCGATGCAAAAATATCATGACCAACACCAACATGATGACATAACCCAGCATCAGTCCCAGGTGGACCAGCCACGGCATGAAAACCTTTGATTTTATTTTACTTTCACACTCAGCGTAGCGTTTTTGGGTAAAAAAGTGCCACGGCAGGAGATAGAATTTTTTGATGTACAGCCACCAGGGGATATGAACTCCGCCTGATTTAATCATGATGAAATACCACATACGAAAAATATTCATGCCCAGGAACAAAAACATTGCCGCTGCCAGCCAGAGGTCGAACGCATGAATAAAGTGGCTTGGCAAAAAGGCATTGGCCCCATCATAAACATGAATGTCTCCATGCCCAAAGCCGTAAAATAAGAAACCGATACCGGCCAGGAGGGCGATCAGGATAACAAACAACAGTTCCAGTTTCGTGGATTTGAAAAACTTCCTTGAAATCCCGGTAAAATCGTAACGTGAGATGAGCCAGCGTCGTAAACTCATCATGCTCTCACCCGGTTCAGCGCCCAGTGGGCATTGTTCGGAGCATTGACCGCAGTAATAACAGAGCCACGGTTCAATCGATGTTTCCAGTTTTGTCTTGAGTCCCATTTGCAAATAACGCATGGATCTGCGTGGGAACACGAATACCTCGTCCGAATGGGTACATGTGGCAGAACAATTGCCACAGTGGTAACACTTGATGACATCCTGGGCGCCGAAATACTCCAGTTCGTCGATAAGCTTAGGATTTACCCGTACAGCCATATTGATCTCCTTATTAATTTTTTAACGAATTTTTTCGCTGCATACATCCAGTGGTCCGGTCGCGTTAAACGTTAAACGTTAAACGTTAAACGTTAAACAGCCAGCGACATGGCCCTCTGTTCGATATCCAGGAGGGTCAGGCGGTGTCGGCTGCCCTGGATACTGCCGCTTACGATGCTTTTAAGTACTTTGGCTGCGACTGCCGCCGCTTGCGCCACCGTATCCGGGATATCTTTGGGGCCCTGGCATACGCCGGCCACGAATATCCCGCCGCGTTCCGTGCTGGTGGGTTCGACATTGTATTCCAGTTCGCTGAACCAGCCGTCCTGGACCCGTTCGATCCCCAGCATATTGGCCAACCGTTCCGCATCGGCGGTGGCCTGCAGCCCTACCGCCAGTAGGACCATATCCACCGGGAGTTCGATAAGGGTTTCATGGATGATGTCTTCACCTCGAATCATCATGCGATCGCCGTGGGCTACCACCTTTGCCGACCGTCCGCGGACCACATGAACGCCTTCATCTTTGATGCGCTCGAAGAATTCCTCGTACCCTTTGCCGAACGCGCGCATGTCGATGTAATATTCATAACAAGCGGCGTCGGGAAGTTTTTCACGCACCAGGTGCCCGAATTTGAGCGAGTACATACAACAAACGCGCGAGCAGTATGGGTTGAAATTTTGATCCCGGGAGCCGACGCAGTGAATAATTGCCACTGCTTTCGGTTTCGGGTTCTCCTGGTCGAAGACCCATTCCTCGGTTTTGGTGCGTTTGTTGAGTTTTTTGGTTTTGACAACGATTTTTCCGCCCGTGGGGCCCGAAGCGTTGGTGAGCCGTTCGAATTCCAGCGACGTCAGCACATTGGGAAGAACGCCGTAGTTGTAACGTTCCAGCCGGCGGGCGTCGAAGGTGTCGTAGCCGGTGGCGACGATAATGTTGCCCACTTCGAATTCGACGAGTTCGTCTTTGGTATCGAAATGGATGGCGTCTTTGGCGCACTTTTTCATGCAGGCGCCGCACTTTTTTCCTTCGCTTTGAACGTACGTACAATTGGCGCCATCAATAATATACGTATTGGGCACGGCCTGGGGAAATGGGATATATATCGCCTTGCGGTTGGCGATACCGACGTCGAATTCGCTGGGCACGGATACCGGACAGGCTTCGGCGCAGGCGTTGCAGGCCACGCAGGCTTTGGCGTCCACCCGGCCGGTGTATTTCAACACCTTCACCTGGTAAGCGCCCGGACGTCCCGTCACATCTTGAACGTCGGCAAGAACCATCAGTTCGATATTGGGGTGCTGCCCCACGGCCACCATTTTGGGCGTCAGGATGCAGGCCGCGCAGTCAAGGGTGGGGAAGGTTTTATCGAACATGGCCATGTGGCCGCCGATGGTGCCCAGCCGTTCCACCAGGTAGACCTTGTACCCGGCGTCGGCGATTTCCAGGGCTGCCTGGATGCCGGCCACGCCGCCGCCGATGACCAATGTGGCCGGGTTCACCGGGACTTTCCCGGGAACCGCCGCCAGGCCGAAGGGGATGCCGAAAACAGCGCAAGCCACCACTGCTTTGGCCCGGTCCGTGGGACCTTCCAGGCCCACTCCGTGCTCTCGGAACGAGGCGATGCGAACCTCTTCCGGGTCCCCACCGGCCTCAGCCATGGCGCGGGTAAAGGCGGGTTTGAAATAACCCGGCGATTCCCCGGCGATTACAATCCTGTTGAGACCGGCTTTTTTAAACTCATCCGCCAGGACAAGGGGGTTCAACTTTTTCGGCTCGCTGAATAAAGTTACCCGATCGACTTGAGGCAGACCTTTGGCGTATTCGGCAATTGCCCGGCAGTCGATGATTCCCTTGCCCTCTTTTCCGTTTTCATAAATATAAACCCCGATTTTTTTCTGGATACTCATGGATTATCCTCTTTTATTATATTTTTTAAGATTCTTGTAGGCAAAGATGACTTGGCAGTAGGACCAGTTTTTTTATTGGTCATACCAAATTTTAATCTAAAACTTTTGAGAAGTCAATAGTTTAATTTAGAATTAAATTTTTTTTTGTTCTCCGTCCATCGGGTATCCACCGTCGATTAAAAAGGCCGCTGGATTTTTTCTCTTATACTTCGCGGTCTTTCGCTCTTTTTGGGTGTCGCCTGTTCGCTACTGTCGCCGGGACCTTTGCGGCTAAAAATTCAACCATTTATTTAATACTTCCAGGAAGTTTCCTCTTTGGATAGGTTTGGAAACATAATCATTCATCCCTGCTTCGATGCATTTCTCGCGATCCCCGGTCAAGGACTGGGCCGTCATGGCAATCACGGGTATATCCGTGAATCCTTTGGCGCGGATTATTTTTACTGCATCCATCCCGTCCAGCACCGGCATTTGAACATCCATCAAGATCAAATCGAAACTGGCGGGATTGGCCATAAATTTTTCTATCGCCTCTTCGCCATTTTCCGCAACTTCAAAACGGTAGCCTTCACGACTTAAAATATAAGCTGCCAGTTTGCGATTAATGGGATTATCTTCCGCCAATAAAATGTTTTTATTGGCACGAAGGGTTTCCGCGGTTTCTTCTGGCGGGACTGCGTCTGTTGCTTCATTCTTTTCCCGGCTGGCCGGGATGTTGAAAAGAAGTTGCTCCAGGGTTTCCAGGAGTTTCTTGCGCTGTACCGGTTTCAGTAAGAAAGCGTTAAAGTTATATGCATCATTGCTTTTCACCCGGGAGATATTGGCGGACGAGAGCCCTAGCAAGGGGATACGGGAAAGCGGGGCATTGAGGGAACGTATTTGCCGGGCTACATCGAAACCGCTGAGGTTCGGCATATTGATGTCGAGAATACACAGGTCAAAGGGTACGCCCCCGGCGTAAGCCGCTATAAGTACAGGGAGCACCTCAGGGCCGCTCAAAAGTGTATCGATTGAAATGTTGATACTTCTTAATATATAGGTCAATATCTTGAGATTATCGGGATTATCGTCCACTACCAGGATTTTTTTGCCGGCCAGGGATTTTACTGCGTATGATGGGGAAGTCTCTTCCTGTCCGGGAATCCGTCGCAAGATGCAAGTGAAATGAAAGGTGCTGCCTTCTCCCAGTACACTCTCCGCCCAAATATTCCCGTTCATCAGTTTTGCCAATTGCCGGCAAATGGCCAATCCTAAGCCCGAGCCCCCATATTTGCGCGTCATGGAATTGTCACCCTGGTGAAAAACCTGGAAAATGGTTTCCAAATTATCCGGGGGGATGCCAATGCCAGTATCTTTCAGCGCCAGATGCAGTTTCACCGAATGTGCATCGATATTTTCAGCCTCTATATCCAGTTCGATTTTTCCTGCTTCGGTAAATTTAGCGGCGTTGCCGATCAAGTTGACCAGCACCTGGCAAAACCGGGATGAATCCCCGATTATACGGGCCGGAACGCCCTTCCCGCAATGGCACAGCATCTCAATGGGTTTGTCGCCCAGGCGGGGTAATATCATGGTAAAGGCATCGCAGGCGATTTCTTCGGGATCGAATTCGATGAACTCCAGTGATAATTGTCCTGCTTCTACTTTTGAAAAGTCAAGGATGTCGTTGAGTAAGGTAAGCAGGATGTCGCCGCTGCGCTGGATAGTTTTGACATAATCGTACTGATCGTTCCTCAATGGGGTTTCCAGTAGGATATCGGTGAACCCGATAATGGAATTCATGGGGGTGCGGATTTCATGGCTCATCTGGGCCAGGAATTCGCTTTTGGAGCGGTTGGCTTTTTCAGCGGCCAACCTTTCCTTTTGCGCCTGGATGATGCGCACGCGAATCCGATAAAACCGGTTGATAATCCCCAATATCATAAGAATAGCAAATATCCTGAATAACGGCGTTTCCCACCAGGGCGAGGCAATTTGTATCTTTTGAATGGCCGGCGCTTGATTCCACAGATCATGGTTATTGGAACCTTTAACCATAAATGTATAATCTCCCGGATCGAGATTGGTATAAGTTACCCTGCGGTTCATGGCATCGGTGAAGCGCCAGTTTTCATCGAATCCTTCCAGCCGGTAGGTATACTTGTTTTTTTGTGGGGCGGCAAAATCCAGCGCCGCGAATTCAAAGCAAATCACCCGGTCCTTGTGGGTCAGTTTGATGGGGTTGCCCGAAAGCAACATTGGGGAAAAGTCCAATCCTCTATCTACCGCCATGCACTCGGTGATAACGACGGGGGGAACATGGTCATTTATCTTTACCTGGTCCGGGTAAAAAGCGACCATGCCCTTCAGGAGACTGAAATAAAATCTCCCGTTTTTCCCTTTATGGGCGTTTATGGAAACTTGATTGACATACAAACCGTCGCTGGTATCGAATTGGATAAAGTGTTGGGTTTGGTTATCAAATTTGAATATCCCGCTGTTGGTGCCGATCCACAAATTCTTTTTTTCGTCTTCTAAAATCGAATAGATCTGGTTGTTCAGCAGGCCTTCTTTTTTATCGAATATTTTAATGACCTGTCCTTCCCGGGGGTCGAATTGAATCAAGCCATCCCCCAGGGTACCGATCCAGAGGATCCCGTCTTCGGTTTCACATATGGAAAAAATCTGGCTGGAGATCGGGCTGGGGGATTGGGTAAAATAAGTCTTAAATGTTCCTGTTGCCGGGTCAAAGCGATTGAAACCGGCCGCCGCGCCAATCCATAAATAGCCGGACCGGCCCTTGTGGATAAAGTTAATGAAATCATCGCTTACGCTGTTGGGGTTTTGGGGATCATGTCTGAAATTCTTAAAGGTCCCGTTACTCCCGCTATGGGGATTATAATGAGACAGCCCGCTCCCGCCGGTTCCCAGCCAAAATGTCCCGTCCGCCTCGGGTAAAGCGCAGCGAAAATAATTGAACTGTTGATGATCGACGGTTATGGGGTTAAAATAGCGCAGGAATATTTTTTTTTCGCTGTCGAATCGGTTCAGACCGTTATATGTGCCTATCCAGAGTATTTTGGAATCGGAGGGGTCGGGTGTGATAAAAAATAGGTTATCATGACTGATGGAGCCGGGATTCCCGGGGGAGTGTTTAAAATATTCGAAATCATCGGCAGCGGTGTTGTAATGAACCAGGCCCGCCCCGGAGGTGGCTATCCACAAATCATTATTTTGGGTCTCATAAATATCTCTGCCGTAGCTTTTTATCGCCTCTTCGACGAAGAGGGTTGAATAATCGTGGAACGCTTCGGTCCTGGGATCGAAGCGCTCGATACCATCCGAGCCTGTACTGAACCACAGTATCCCGCCGGAGTCCTGTAAAATGGAGGTGATATAGTTGGTTGCCAATCCGTTGGGGTTCTCTTTCTCGTATAAATAATGAGCGACTGCGCCGGAAATAGTATCCAGCCTGAGTAAGCCATTGCGGGCGGAGCCGATCCAGGTCGAGCCGCCCCGGTCTTCGAAGATGGCATTGACGGTCATATTTTGATTGATTTCGTTTAGTGTGGCGGAAGGAAAGTCGTAACGTTTTGGTTTTCCATCCAGCGGATTTAATATATATAAACCGTTGTCGTCTGTGCCGATCCATATGGACCCGGACTTGCCGCGACAGAAAACGCGGGCGTACAGCGGGCTGAATCGTATAAAGGTCTCATGTTTAATGTCGAAGCGACCGATGCCGTTGGGGGTCCCGATCAATAATATCCCTGGGGATTCTTCAATGATGCACCGTACCGTATTATCAATAATGCCGTTTTGATTTAGGGGCTTGGCAATATAGCGTTTAAACGCAGCGTTCCCTGGGTCCAAACGATTGAGTCCCCCGCCGATGGCGCCGATCCATATGGTCCCAGCGCTGTCTTCATACACTGTATAAATCGAATTGCTTCCAAGACTTCGGGGATTTTGCGGATCATGTTGGAAATGGGTAAACCGTCCCGTAGTCGGGTCGTACCGGGACAGGCCGGCGGAGTCCGCACCGATCCACAACATCCCGGATTTATCGGTCATTAACGTTGAAATGATATTCTGGCTTAAGCTGTTGGGGTTATTTTTATCGCGTTGATAAATTTTGAAAGAATAGCCGTCGAAGCGGTTCAAGCCGTCCATGGTTCCGAACCAGAGGAACCCGTATTTGTCCTGGGCTAGGCCGTAAACGCAGTTATGGGAGAGACCCTGGGCGCTGGTAAAATGTTCGAATTTGATATTGGCGGGATGGGCCTGCAAAGAAAAGGGGTTTTGAAATAGTGAGAATAAGAGGATAAAAGAATGGCACAATAAAACAGGGAGAGAATATAATTTATTTTTCATTATTGATTTTATGGAACAATAGTTTAAAGAATTTCTTTTCTCTTGTCAATAACAAAATTGGGAAAAATCGGCCCGACCGATTTTGCGGTTTTGCTGCCCGCGAAACACACGAAAAACACGAAGCTGTCTTTTCGCTTTCCAGCATCAAACCGGTTCGCCAGCATAGGTTGGGTTTAAGGTTTTTGTGCAATTTGACCGGCAATCGGGATATCACGGATTAACTAAAATTTACTCCAATATCTATTTTATTAAACATTCTTAAGGCATGGCTTGTTTTAAAAATGGGGGGTTATCGGTATTACCCAATTACATTCTCTTCCAGGCGATCGATGGTAACCCTTACATGCTTCTTAAAAAATATGGAAACCAAAACCGCCGCCGCCGTGTCAGCCAACCGCTGACTGAGCTCTATCTCCACCAGGTTAAATACCCGCGGTATCTCCCGCATATACATGCCAATAAACCCTACACACTTCCCGGCAATCTGCATGGGTAATATTAATATGGAACGACACCGGAGGGCAAATCTTTCTTCCAATTCCCGGCGAAACCCCGGGATTTCATCCAAATCGGGAATATGCACCGGTCTATAATACGTAATCAATTCCCGGAAACACCCACTGGACGGTATGCGAAACTCATACCTCTCCTGGTCTTCCAGGGGAAAATTCCCCACCATGATTCCCCTGGTCACCGGTTCATCGCCTAATCTTAAATTGGCGCATAATGCGCCGTCAGCATTAAACGCCTCTGCTAACCGCCGACACACTATTGGGTAAACTTCTTCCATGGTGGAAGCCTTCATAACCGGCGAGTGCATGTCAAGCCTGATCTGAAGCTGTGCGTTGGTCTGGTCCAACCGATAAAAGGTATCCGAACAGTGGGGCAACTGGTCCAATTGCCTTCCAAAATAAGAATCTGTGATCTCCAATAACGTCGATAGATACAAAACATTGGTTTCAAAGTCCCGGTCTTTAATATTAATCAATGTCTGCGACGCCGTGGCCAGCCCGGCAACCGCTTCATCGAGTATTACCAACTCGTAACTACTGTCGCCGCTTATTTGCTGGAGCACCTCCAGTATACCGTCCACGGATTCGGTGAGTAAGTTGTAACGGAAAAAAAGATAATTCCCGATTTTATTTTTTATGTCCGGGTCTTTTATCATTAAAAGGGCTTTCTTGCCGTCAATATACATGGTTGGTTGATTTTCTCCTTATGACATTACTTTTTATAAAAAGATACCGGGAATTTACCTTTGTGCCTTCGTGCCTTGGTGGCCATATTCTTTTTCATTCGTTGGTTTTTAATAAAGCATGAGTTTTAAGGGTGGGATGTCCAATATTTTTGTACCGCGGGATGTTCCAATAACTTTTACATCTAGGGCAGCAACGGTGGTTGTATTAACCTTCGCGCCTAACGCCGCTAAAATAGCAGCGCCGGTGGGCGTAAAGAGTTCCTTTTCTATAGGCCCTTTTTTCCATTGGATGCCGTATTGTTCCAGTATTATTGAAGTGGCCGGAGCCGGAACAGGTAGAGTGCCATGGGAAAA
>JAUPLE010000048.1 GCA_030837085.1 Acidobacteriota bacterium
CAACTCATTAGGAAACTTCCCAGGGTCATGAGGAAACTTCCAGCAGGGGGAGGAAATTTCCCCCCGGAGACCATGGAAATTCAGGCATTAATTTTAATTCGCGGCGCACCATTAAGTGCGCCGAGCTATGGCCCTTAGGGCCTTCTTAGGGCGGCCGCGCCGCGGCCTTTTCATGTCAGGTCTTGACAAATCTTAATCATTACCATAAGATTAAAACATGAACGAAAAACTGAAAAATACAACCGATAAACCGTATAGGAAACCCAAACGTTTCTTTGAAAATTCGGGCACAGTAAGACTGGGACTCAGAGACAGGGCATTAAAACCAGGGGGTAATAAATGGAAAATCGCATGAATAGAAGGGATGTATCTTTTTCAACATTCAAGCAGCATAAGCTGGAAGAGAGAGAATATTGGTCTAAAGCATCTGTAGAAGAAAAAATGAAGACAATTACATATTTGAGGGAGTGTTTTTATGGACCAGAGGCAACTACCGGAAGACTTCAAAGACTTTATAAATTCATTAAACAGCAATAATGTCTGCTATCTTTTAGTAGGTGGTTGGGCAGTTGGTATTTACGGATATCCAAGAGCAACGAAAGATATTGATTTTCTAATCGCAAATGACGATGAAAATTTAAAAAAAATGCAAAAGGCTCTTCGCGAATTCGGAGCCCCGGAAATTGATATGGGGTATTTTAAGGAAAAAGGCAATGTATTTCGGATGGGAAGATCACCGATTCAAATAGACATTATTAATGAAGCGACCGGGATAGATATTGTAGAATGTTATGCCAGGAGGAATGTAATAACCATCGAAGGCACGGATATATCTTTAATTTCGAAACATGACCTGATCAAAAACAAAAAAGCATCCGGGAGAAAACAAGATATTGCCGATGTGGATAATCTTGAAGGAGAAACAATTTCGGAGGATAACGTTACATAAGGAGAAAAAAGGGACGGGAGAGAATTTATTCCCTGGCTTTTTGATTGCAGGGGGACTTGACTTTCCTATGCCAATTCTTATAATTAAAAGATGGAGGTGAATAAAATGTCTAAAACAACGGAGAAGGTTTCAAAAAAAGCTCACGGCAACACGATTACCCTACTGCTATGTATGACTTTTCTCAGCTTGTACCCCTTGCTGACCACCGGCTGCAGCAGCCGCGGCTATCATTTCGACTCGCCCGAATCTTACAAAAGAGCAGAGTGGAACAAGTATCTCTTAAAAAGAGAATTTTTTACCCTGGACTTCTTTGTCATAAAAGATGAATCCCATACCCCGGTTTTTATCGTGAAAGGAAAAATAATTTCTATCGGCGATAAATTGTCGCTCCAGGATACCAGTGGAAATGAATTGGCGTATATTTCCCAGAGATTATTCAGTTTTACACCTCGCTATAAAATTTTCAGGGAAAATGAACCAACCGCAACAATAGTAAAAAGAATCACTCTTTTCAAACCGTCGTATACTATCGATGTCCCGGGACAGGATAATTATAAAGTAGTCGGTGATTTTTTTAAATACGAATACACGGTCACCCGAAACGGAGAAGAAGTGGCCTATATCTCTAAACGATTTTTTTCCTTGCCCGACTCGTACGGGGTCTCCATCAAACCCGGAGAAGATGATATTTTAATCCTGTCCGCGGTGCTAGTGATCGATCTGGTTTCAAAAGAGTGATTTGTTCTGTGTTTTCCGTGTATTCGTCACTAACGTGGGCTTGTTTTATTTTATTTTCCAAAATGATATAATCGCAGCAGATAGAAATTGTACCTTAGAAAATTTTGGAGTTTAAGATTTAAGGAGGTTATATGACGATAAAATTCGATTCTTTTATGGTAATGCTCTCCGCGGTGCTGGCGGCTTCCATTGTGGTGGAACGAGTCCTGGAAATTTTGAAAAATATCATGGATCACATGACCTGGACCGAAAATAAAAAAATTCTGCCGGACTTAAAAGAAGTTGATAAAAAAATCGCTAAACTGGAAACCATAAGTAAAGCCGCTGCGAGCGATGAAGCGTGGGACGAAAAACAACCGCTGAACACCATACTGGTGGAACCGGCAACCGACCCGGACGACGGCTCTGTTTTCCGAACTTTTGTTATCCAGGTTATGGGCTTTGCCATCGGCATTATCGTAGCCCATTATTTTGAACTTGGACTTTTTCGAGCGCTAACGAATAATTCAAGTCTAATATCCCCATGGTCGGATTTCTTACTGACCGGTCTCCTGATCGGCGGCGGCAGCGGTCCTATCCATACCTTGATTCGCTTTGTTACCCAGCGCAAAGAATGGGCGCCGGCGGCAGCCGGGGCTGAATCCAAGCCGGAAACTACAAAAAAAACCGCGGCTGTATCCTTACTCGAGAGCCCATTCGCTCTTGTTCAACCCGGCGCTGTCCCGGTAGAGGATGATTTGAATATCCCCTACAACGGCGGAGTAGACCGGGAAATCCTCCAATATGTCCACAAACGGGCAAAAAATCCCAGCATGATTATTTACCACCATACCGCAATGAACAGCAAAAGCACTTTCGAAGACGTCGTACGGGTAATCAAAAGCCGTACGGATTCAAATGGAAACCACTGGCTGACGGGCTATCACTGCGTTATTATGGCTGATGGGACCATCAATCCCTTTTGCCGCTGGGACCGCTACGGCAACCATGCCACAGGTCATAACAAAGAGTCATTGGGTATTTCCTTTAACGGTAATTTCGAAACCTCGCCAAACGTACCTTTTTCTAACCCGGATGGCCGATACGGCGCTTCCCGGCCGACAGAAGCCCAATTAAAAGCCGGCGCGCGCGTGACTGCCTTATGGACATTCCTCTATAATATACCGGTGGATTATACCAACACCATCATCCCCCACAGCAAAGTTGCCCCAAAATCCTGCCCCGGTTCTAATTTCCCTTATGATGAATTCAAAAAATGGCTGGAATACTATCGAAAACGCTGGCAGCATTCGCCTGAAATGATGGAACGCATCGAAGCGTTCAAATTGAAACCCTATTTATATGTGTAAGGATGTAATGAATAAGGAGAAATAACCATGTATGTATTAACACAAGTTACGATATTATTTACATTGGTATTGGCGCTTTCGCTGACGGTGGAACGATTTCTCGAAGTACTCAAAGCAGTACTGGCAATAGTAGACGACCGGCTGAAGTGGCGACATTTCTGGACCCAGCGCGCCGAAGCCGTAAAAAAACGCCTGGAAAGTAAGATGGGGGTTTTCGAATATGTAGACCCAAAAAAAGCGGCCGCTATTTTAAATCGCTTCGAAAAAATGCTGTTGGGTGAGAAAGACGGTTACACCGGTACAGTACCGGTCATATCCGGGGATATGATGCGTTCAGCCGGATTTAAACTTATATGTAAATTCCTCGGCATCGTTCTCGGCATTGTCATGGCTTTATGGATGCAAATCGACCTCCTTAAAATATGGCACGACGCCGCGAATACCCAAATGATGGGGAATATTCCCTCCGAAACCCTGCGAATGGTAATATCCGGGATCGCTATCGGCCTGGGTTCCGGCCCGGTACATAAAATAATAACCGCCATCGAAAAGAAAAGAGGAAAAAGGGAAGGAGGTGAACAATGACAGATTTGATTATTGCACTAGGTTTAATTGGAATTGTAATCGTCGTATTCCTGCTGTCCAGGATGAAATTGCTGCCCAAAAAATCTCTCCCCTATATTGCCCTGGCGTTGCTCGCCGGACTTGGTATTGCCTATTTCAAAGCCCGCAAAGATGATAAAGTAAAAAAGGAAATAGAAAGACTGAAAGAAGATATTAAGAAAAGAGAAGCCAGGATAGAGGATTTGAAAAAGGAAGACGCCATTAATGTTGAAAAATTAAAGGAAATTAGCGGTGAAATCGACAATAAACTGGCGACGCATGAAAGGGAGACCCTCAAGGAAAAAGCCGAACTGGAAGAGGAGAAGAAACGTCTCGATAGCCTTACCGATATGGAGGTCTTCGAGGAATACAGGAAAGCCCATGGGGCGGATAATGTTTGAAAATGGAGGATCGATATGATAACAAAACGATATTTTATTTTGGCAGCGATTTTGTTTTGCCTGGTGGTAAGCCATTATACAGTCAACGCCCAGGAATGCCAGGTGCAAAAGAAAAATGACGACGGCACGTATTACGTCAAGATCGATGGCCAGGTCTATTTGGCCATTACCAGGGAAATGGCGGAAAAAGAAATATTGACTAAGAAAGAACTGGAAAACGCCCGCAAAGAAATCGCCCGTTTAGAGGCCATTGTAGAGGATTTTAAAAAGTACCGGGAACAATGCGAAGTCACCCTAAAAGGAAAAGACGATCTCATCACGGAATATAAAGGACTCGTGGACTCTTATAAAAGCCTGGCACAAAATTATTCGAAACTGAAAGCCCCGCTGCTGACTGCCGAGGTCGGTGTAGGAATAACGGGAAAAGACACGCAGCCGGCATTAATCGCGGGATTGGGATTCAAGAAAATCCGTCTCTTTGGTTTTTTCCAGAAACAAAACGCCGGCGTTATGGTGGGCCTTGGAGTACCTTTATTGTAAATCATACAAAATTGATTGGTAAAAATCCTAACGAAAGTTGGCAGTGAGGAACATCGTGTTTTCCGTGTATTCCGTGTATTCTGTGGGCTTTTATTTAGAGGAGATACTTTTTAGGAGGATTGCGCATTTTTAGTTTATTAGACGCCTCGTCGGCCTTTTCTTCTTGACCGGTTTTCTTATACAATCTCACCAGCGCCGCCAATGACGCATAATTATACTTGAATTTCTCCACGGCAGCGAGATGATATTTGACGGCTTCATCCACTTGCCCCTGCTTCTCCAATACCGAAGCAAGGGAACTGTAAAGCCGGGAAACCGAACTGATTTCCAGCGGGTGCCGTTGTTCGGAAACATTCCCGGATGTCAACAATTCAACTCCTTTGGCAAGAATTTCATGCGCTCCCTGGAGCCCGGGTTCCATGTCCATTAAAACTTCTGCCATCAACAACCGGGCCTGGATTCGGCGGGGCTGCCCTTCAAGTATTTTTGTAAGTATATCGCGGACCTCCTGCTTTTTGCCTTCCTTTAGCAGGTATGCGGCCTGCACTTCCTGCACATTCGGCGATTGGGGCTGCAGCCGCAGCGCAGTGTCCAGGTGAGTTTTTCCTTCTTTTTCCCGGCCGGTTTTCAATAATATATCCGCTAACTCCGCCCAACCAATGGCAAAATTGCGGTTGAATTTTTCCAATGAAATCATGATATTTTTCTCAGCCCCTTCATAATCTTCCTTTACTGCTGATCCCATCGCCAACATGAAATAAGGGTCGCCCAGGAAATACTCCGGAGAATAGATGTCCGGCCAGGGGTTCAACTTCAATCCCCTATTAAAGGCATCTGCCATTTCATCCAATAATCCTTCATAAAAATACAGGGTCCCCAGGTGGAAATAATACGCAGCGTGATTGGCCAGCCGGGTTTCATTATTTTTCAAAAAGGCAGCAGCTTCCTGGGTATTCCCTTTGCGTAGGAATATGTCTTTGGCAATCTCAAGATAGGCGTCGATATCTTCGGGAAACGCAGCGATGGCCTGTTGATAGGTCTTGAGCGCCTCGTCATACTGTTTTTGATTCATGTACTCCCCGGCAATGGCATTCAACAAGTCGGGGTGATTGCCATACGTGGAAAGCGCCTCTTTTAAGATTATCATTCGTTTCCCGGGATCAGGGGATGTATAACCGGCTTTCATGATAAAGCCCATGATCTCATTTTCGCGGTAATCCGCGGCTGTGTTCAACTGCTCGATAAAATGATAAAGGTCCGGGTCTTTTTTCATCAATTGGTCCCGGGTATGGGCATAAACATCCACCTGTGCCGGTAATTTTTCCTGGGAAATGAAGGCTTCGTAACCAACGGCAAAATATTCTTCTGCGTTCATATCCGCATACCAGTCCAGGGTGTTTCGTTCCGCCTTGGCTTTTAAATAGAGCCGGCGGAGTTCTTTTTCCTGGCCTGGGGGCAATAGCTGCTGCACCAGGTGGGCAAACTCATGTCCGGCTACATTGAAACGCAGGTATTTGACATCGGTTTGCTGCGCTTTATTACCGATGCAATGATAGCCCCCTGCGCCTTTGACATCATCCCAAAGCCTTAAATCAAAAGTCCGCTGCCCTTTGATCTCCTTCATATTGGGACATTCCCAGAGGAATTGGTGAATATCCATAAAGTAAACCGTAGCCCCGGCCAATTTAAGGGCTTTCATATAATTGCCGAGGGGAGTAACCATTGAACGGATGATCTTCTGAAGGTCCGGGCTGCATTGGGAATAATTGATAAAGATATCCCTGAGATAGGGCGGTTCCGGTACAACGGTTTCGGCGAACCGTTTTTCCAGTCCCGGGAACAGGATATTGACCCGGTCCAGCAACTGCTGCAGCGCCAATGCGACGCCATAATGGGCCAGCCCATAATCCGGGTTTAATTTCAATGCCTGGAAATAGCAGTCCAATGCGGCATCATATTCTTTCCGGTGAAAATAGACAGCCCCTTTGCCGATGATGGCCCGGGTATGTTGGGGGTCCAGTTTCAGCAGCGCTGTGAACGCCTCATCTGCTTTGGCATAGTCGCCCTCTACCAGGCAGCGGTCTCCATTTTGATACAATCCAGTAATATTGCGGACAGTTGCTTCATCGCCTTTGGGTTGATAATCTTCATATAGAACGGCGGTAGAGCCATTTCCCAGGAAAGAGTGGGCCGGGAGGCAAAAAGGGTCAATTTTCACTGCGATCTTTGCCTGTTGAACCCCTTCATTCAACTTTCCTTCCCCCCGCATCAGGACCGTGGCGTAGGCAACCCTGGCTTCGGCGTCGAAGGGAGCAAATTCTACTGCTTTCCGCACGGTATCTTTCCATGCCCCGGTATTTTGTCGCATGCGGTGAATACGGGAATGCAGCAAATAAGCCGGCCCAAACCCTGGGTCTGTTTGGTAACATTGTTGGATGTATTTTTCCGCTTCATCAAAGCGGTTCAGGTAGTTGGAAATTTTTGCCATGCCGAAGAGGGCGGCGATTGATACGGGGTCTTTCTCCAGTAATTCGCGATATAGAGCTTCGGATGTCTTAAAATCCATCTTTTTTTCCGCCAGTTCGGCTTGCGAGAGACGAACGGCGTTATAAAACGACGCCGGATGGGCAGTGTGAACAGCGGCGGCCGCTTTGTCCAGGTATTTACCGGCTTCTTCGAATTTAAATTTCCGAGAGTACAATTCGCTTAATACCAGGAGAATCTCCGCGTTTTGGGGATTTATTGCCAATGCCCGGCGCAGGTACTCTTCCGCCCTATCGTATTCCCCTCTTAAAAACACCAACCG
>JAUPLE010000491.1 GCA_030837085.1 Acidobacteriota bacterium
ATCTGTCCACGAGATTTGGAACAGTGGTTTTGTGTCTTTTTGCATATCGATTAAGAAAATCGATTTCATTCGCCGGTAAATCCACTGTTAGACGTGATTCGTGCATAATACCTCCTCTTTCTTTCAGTCTTGAAATTCTTCAAGGCATATTATAATACCGAATAAAATTTTTATCAACTTATCCAACTCCTGGGGCTAGATTCTCTTGGGATTTGTTTTCACCGGACATATAGGCTTCAAGATGTTCTATCAACGCTTCCATTTTGACGGGTTTGGATATGTAATCATTACACCCCGCCGAAATACATTTCTCCTGGTCCCCCTTTAACGCATGCGCCGTAAGCGCTATAACATAGATGTCTTTTAACCGGGCATCCTCCCGTATCCGTTTAATTGTCTCCAAACCATCCATTACCGGCATCTGGATGTCCAGGAACAACACATCGTACTTCTTTTTCTTCAACATCTCCAACGCGACCTGGCCGTTCTCGGCGATATCACATTTCCACCCCATGCGCTTAAAATATATGCTTATTAACCTTTGATTGATACTATCATCCTCAGCCACCAGGATTTCCAGTTTATCGCCGCTTCCCTTTCCCGCCTTTAACTCGGGCTTCTCATGGAAATAATCCATGGAAATTGAACTTACCAACTCCTTTAACTCCAGGAAAAACCGGCTAATTTTATCCAAATCAAAATTTTCTCGTTTGGATTCGTCGTTTATCTCCCTGCAAAACTCGGCAATTTCCGTCATTTCAAGGCTTAACGCCATGCCCTTCAATGAATGAGATAAGAACTGGACGTTTCCAATATCCTTGTTCACAATCGCCTGCTCCAGTTCAAAAATTTTATCGGGAAGGGATTCGATGACCTCCATCAAAATACGCTTGATCTGTTCGTCATCCTCGATACTATCGAGCCAACGCCGCACCGTATTTTCACCGACGGCCCGTTTTCGCTTGAAATAACTATCCAGGAAAGAGATGAATTTCGCTTCGATATCGATCCCTTTTGAATAAACCGCCAGGGTCATATTTTTTAACTGATCTAACTCGGCGATGGTCAGCTCTTTGACTGTAACGATTATCACAGGGATCTCCGCCTTCCGGCATTCCCCCCGCAATGATTTTAAGAACTGGAAACCATCCATTTCCGGCATAATCAGGTCCAGGATGATCAAATCCGGATGAATACCGCTTTGTATCTTTTTAAGCGCCTCCCTCCCGGAATTAAAGGCAAAACAATTGTACTTGTGCCGCTGCAGGAAACTGCAGTATAAATTGAGCAGCATTTTGTCATCATCCACTACAAAGATATTCTTTATCTGGTGGTATAACTTTAAATTGATGTAAATGCGTTTCAGGACTTCCTCCTGGCGGATGGGTTTTTTAATATAATCCACGATACCGCTGGTTAGGGACTTCATAACCTGGTCGCTGCCGGAATATACGATCACGGGTATGTGAGCGGTGCGAATGTCCTTTTTCAGCAGGTCGTTGATTTCAAAACCGCCCAAACCATCCATAATAATATCCAGGATTACCAGGTCCACTTTAAGTTCTACGACCTTCTCGACAATATCGGGTGTGTTGGCTAATTCGACAACGTGGTAATGGTTTTTTTGGAGAACGGTTTTTATTAATTCCCTGTCCTGGAGATTATCTTCGAGAATGGCAATAATTTTGTCCCTGGTACTTTCATCCTCTTCGCGGTATGTAATCCCGGTCGTTTCTTCGATAGACTCTGCTTCGGGCAGCGGAAGCGTGACAATAAACGTCGCCCCCTCCCCTAGCTGGCTCTCCAGGCGGATGCCGCCCCCGAGCAATTTCATCATCCGCGATGCAATCGCCAATCCCAACCCTGTTCCGCCATACTGACGGGTGGTAGAACCATCGGCCTGCCGAAAAGGATCAAAAATAATCTGCTGCTGCTCCAGGGAAATGCCAATGCCGGAATCTTTAATTGTTACTTCCAGTACCCGGGATTGGCAGCTATACCGGCAATCCATGGTGACGCCGCCGCTGTGGGTAAATTTAAAAGCATTGCCAAGAATATTAATCAACACCTGGTTCAATTTCTGACTGTCCCCCAGGACATAAGGGGGCAAGTCTTTTAAACCGTTAATGGTAAAATAAAGATTTTTCTCCTGGGCCTTTACTGAAAACATCATTTCAAGATGGTAAATCAGCTTACGCGGCGAAAAGACCACCTCGGATACTTCGAAGCGATCCGCCTCTATTTTAGAGAAATCGAGAATATCATTAATCAATTTAAGAAGGCTCGCGCCGGATTTCTTGATGGTCTCAAGATAAAAATGTTTCTCGGAGTCGGTTTCATCCTCGATCATGATATCGGTAAATCCCAGGATGGCGTTCATGGGGGTTCGTATTTCATGGGACATGTTGGCCAGGAATTCTGATTTCAATCGGTTGGCATTCTCTGCTGTTTCTTTGGCCCTGGTCAACTGGATATTTTTTGCCCTGAGTTCCCTGGTTCGATCTTCTACCATTGTCTCAAGATGATCTTTGTGTTGTTTGAGTTCCTGCTGGTGCTGTTGAATCTGCTCCATCATTTCGTTAAAACCGTCATATAGTATACCGATTTCATCATCGGATACTCTTTGCAGCTTGAGGGAATAATCTCTTTCAGTGGATACCTTTTTGAACGAGTTGGCCAGGTTCAGGATGGGATACGAGATATAGCGCTGAAGCCGCCAGCTTAGTAAAAATAAGACGACTCCCAGGAGCATGATAACCGCCAATAATTCGATGATGGAAGCAACTATTTTCCGGTTGAGCTGCTGGGTAGACGCTTTTAAAAAAATATTCCCATACGATTTGCCATTATAGATTATTTGCTCGTAAAGGAAGAAATAACCATCTTTAAACCCGGAGCCGTACTGCTTGTCCCCATTGTCCGCATTGGCCCCCTGGTCAAGGGGGCTGGCGTCATGGGATTTATACTCTGCCAATTGCCATCCTTCCGGGTCATAAATAACGGCATTCGTTATATAAGGGATACTGTTTAATTTCTCCAGGGTTTCCCTGGCTGCATCTTTGTCCAGGAAAGATAGTTCCGCTATCAAGTTATTGCCGGTAACCCGGGCAATGGTGACGACATTGCTTTGCAAATCTTCTTTGAATTGGTTGACATTCCGGACAGTAACAAATGCGGCATAAGAAAGCAAAGCCGCGAATGATGCGGTAAGAATAATGGCAATTAATTTGTACTTGAGCTTAAACTTTTTCATGAAGTTACCTGGGATAATCAATGAGCTTTGCCAATTTATATAATTTTGAACTGAACACCAGTCCCGACCTTTTGACAGACTGGTAATTTATTTCAAATTTTACATTATTATCGATTTTAAATAGATTGATAAGTACCCCAATTTCAGCAAAGCCTTCGGTTTCACTGATGGATAATATGGGTAAATTCCCGGTAACGGAAAGGATTTCTTTTAATCGCTCGGCATCGATATTTCCAATTATTAAGACGTGGCAATCCTTGACCTGGGTCAGGTCGGTAATCGCTTTAAACATGACTCTTTTATCGGGGATGGCTATTTGCCCGGACAATGTATCCAGGTAATCGCTAATGGACGTATCTCCCACGATGCCAATGATCAATTTGCCGGAATCCGGGTTAGCCGGACCAGGAGGCCATTTGATAAAGTCAAAAAAACGCTTGATAATGGCTATTTTTAATTGGTATTCTTCGGCTTTCATCACCTTCTTCTGCTGGCACAAGAGAGGTAAGGCAAA
>JAUPLE010000009.1 GCA_030837085.1 Acidobacteriota bacterium
CAAAAAGCCGGGTTTAATGAAAACCAGATCAACGAATGTCACGGTTCCATTCATTATATGCAATGCTCCTCTCCTTGCTGTGAAACCACTTGGTCAGCGGAAAGCATCAACATTTCAGTGAATGAAGAAACCATGAGAGCTAGTGACCCGCTGCCTGAATGCCCGGCTTGCGGTCGCGTGGCCAGGCCCAATATATTAATGTTCGGCGATTGGAATTGGATTCCCAACCGCACCCAGGAACAGCAGTTCCGGTTTCACTATTGGTTGGAGCGGAACCGGGGCAAGGCCATTGTTATTATCGAATGCGGGGCCGGGACGGGCGTGCCTACGGTGCGTAATACCTCCGAAACTCTTGCAGCAAAATACAAAACCTCATTAATCCGCATTAATGCCCGGGAGTCTTTTGTACCCCCGGGCCAAATCGGTTTGTCTTTGGGCGCATTGGAAGCTTTACTGGCTCTTCTGCCGCATACCTTTTAACATCGCTAAATTGATTCGATATCAAGTCTTTTTGCATGACTCATCACCTCCCGGCAAAATGCGTTGTCCTCCCTGTATATCAAAACATCCAGTTTTTGCTCGCACCTGGAAAAAAAGCGTTTTTGGATTTCAATGGCTAATTTCAGGGGATTTATCGCTTCGTCAGGGATGAGCAACAGGTCGATATCGCCCCCTCTTTTGGTATCGTCCATTCGCGATCCATATAAATAGATTTTCCCTTTAAACCTTTGGAAGGCATACGTTAACGCTTCTTTTTCATGTTTATCAAAACGCATCTTTTCTTCGACTCCGGGGTTAAGTATATCACGAAACCGGTGGATTTTTCAACACAAAATTTACTGGCTCTTCTGCCGCATACCTTTTAACATCCATTTCCTGGCCAATATCAAGGCCAATGGTGAAATCATGGCGATCAGTCCGTAAAGGAACCACATTTGCTCAGGATTCTGCTTAAGACCCAGGGCAGGGTCCGGGACATACTTGCTAAGGAAATAACCTGAGTATATCGAGGTGATCATCTTGGTCAAAAACCAGGGGAATTGACCGATGCCCATATAAATACCGGTTTTCCCTTCCGGCGCAATCTCGGCAACCCACTGTAAAAACCTGGGCTGCCACATGGCTTCACCCGTGGTCATTAGTATTACATAAAAAAGGTATAACCAGGCATTGGTGCCGATTGCCAAAAGAAACGTCGGAATAGCCATTACCAGCGTTCCCAATATCACCATGCGGTAAATATCCGTCCGGGCCGTTAGCCCGGCAATCAACGGCGCCAGGATGAAAATCAACAGCGGGTTCAGGTTCCCGAAAATCTCAAAATATTCGCTCACCATGGTTCCTTCATAGCCGCGTTTAAGATAAAGCGGGATGGTTAACCACTGGTGGGCAAACAACGTCTGCACCGGGATCAGGATAAAGATGAAAAAGACAAAGCGCATGTCCCTGAAAGGATGGTCCGGCCGTTTCCGGAGATATTCCCACGTGGAGATAATCAATCCAAAGGCCAACAGCAGCGCAGGAACTAAAATAGGAAATTCGATCTTTTTCGCGATGACGGCGATCAGCAGCGCAGCGGCTGCAGCCGTTAACAGTGAATATAGTATAAAAGGTAGGTGGTTGATTTTTTGATCTGCAGGTTTCTCTTCTTTTTTAGCGGCCGCGTCCGTATCTTCCTCTTTTTTTATTTTTCCTGCGGCTTTTTCCATTTCTTCCGTTTCTTTCTTCACCCGGGCGACGGCGCTGGCATCCACTTTCCGGTTAATAATAATAAATGTAA
The DNA here is from genome assembly GCA_030837085.1 of Acidobacteriota bacterium. Classification (GTDB taxonomy): domain Bacteria; phylum Acidobacteriota; class Aminicenantia; order UBA2199; family UBA2199; genus JAKAGC01. The sequence continues at coordinate 1,781 of JAUPLE010000009.1, forward strand.
GGGCCGAGGATACCACGGTCAGTATCGCTAATATCCAGATAACGCCGGCAATCCCGTTGGGTGGGAAAACATCCGTAAGGTGCCTGCGTGAAAAAGAGGAGATAGGGCCGAAAATAAAGCCGCCGAGATTCATTAATGCGTAAATAACCGCATAGGCTACGGCGGCGGTTTGGGGGTTGGTGTATCGTTTAACCCCGGCGTAAGCGGCAGGTTGATAGACGCCGTACCCAAGCACCATAATAAAGAGCCCTCCAGCCATTACAAAAAACATGGGCGAGCCCATGCCTGAGCCCAGGGGGATAGTGCCAGAGAGCGCCACGATTGCCGTGGCCCCGGCCATCAATGCGAGGGAGAGGCCGAGAGCGAGGCGGACACCGATGCGGTCTACCACGCCGCCGAGAAAAAGCATGGCCAGCGTAATGCCCCAGGTGACGCCGCCCACTACCCAACCGCTGTGAATATCGTTCAGTTTTACATTTTCATAGCAATAGGTGGTCAAAATATAGATCAGTCCAAAATAACAGAGCCCCTCGATAATATAGGGCAGATTGATGCCCCACAGGGCGCGGGGGGCTTTAACAAAAGCAACCAGGGTTTCGCCTAGTTCCTTAAACGCATCTTTTAATACTTCACCAAAGGATTTTTGAACTTTTTCGTCATTCATTGTTTACCGTCCTTTTTTAAGAGAGTCATAATCGTATTTTATATGAAAACCAAAATTATTTCAATCTCCCCCCACTGCGTGGGGTTTCTATTCGTAGAACCGTACCGGATTATTTAACTCTTGAGCTCCGTCAGGCTCGCCCCATGCGTGGGTTTCTATTTGTTGCCCGCGGCGCCCCACTGCGTGGGGTTCCTATTTGTAGGACTGTACCATTAGATTTAATTTATTAACAGCATCAGGCTCGGCGCCCCTGCTTTTTTCGAAGAGCTTCGATTATTCACGCGGCGGGGGTTGAAAGGGGTGAAAAGCCTTGGGCTGCATGATCTGTAATTGTCAAGACTTTATCTGACATTGGATGAATTTTTTTTAATTGAC
>JAUPLE010000492.1 GCA_030837085.1 Acidobacteriota bacterium
CATGTAATCGGCATCCCAGGGCGACAAATCTTCCCCGGCAAAAACCGCCAACCGCTCCCGCTCTTGATCATTATTTACCAGGTATAATATCCTCTCGGCAAACGTTTCATAATCCCGCACATCCACCAAGAACCCATTTTTATCCTGCTTTATCACCTCGCGGTTCCCCGGTATGTCGCTGGCTACTACCGCCGTTTTCTTCAACCGCAACTGGATCAAACTCTGCGGCAACCCCTCCCATAACGCGGTAGATACCCCCAAATCAAAAACATCGATGGCATTCTCTATATCAAATATAAATCCCGGCAACCGGAACCGCTGGAAAATATTTCTCTGCTTCAACGCCTCTTCAATCGCCCCCCGCAAATCGCCATCCCCGGTAATCATAAACACGACATTTTTCTGCGTTTTCCCAGAAGCCAATACCCGCTCCGCGATCTCCACCAGGTGAAACAATCCTTTCTGGGGTTTAAAGGGCGCAATAATGCCGCAAACGAAATCATCTTCTTTCAAATCATAGTTTTCTCTGAGGGCTTTGGTATCCGCGCTTTTCCCGATAAATTTTTTGTAAGGAAAGCCGCTGCGGATCAGGGAATAATTTTCTTTGATCAATTTCTTTTCCCGGGCGATGCCGATATCGTCGTTGGAGACAAAGACAAAATGTCCGGTTATTTTTGAGACCAGTTTTTCCGCCGTCACATAAAAGGTTCGTTTCAAAAAGGATTGATACTTGGAAAAAGAGAATCCGTGAACGGAGTGGATGATAACGGGAACGCGCAGGGAGAAAGCCGCCGCCCTGCCGATAATCCCGGCTTTGGAGGAATGGGTATGGACGATATGGGGGTTGATCTTTTTCATTATCTTACGTAGTTGGAAAAAGGCTTTGATATCTTTGATGGGGTTGATATGCCGGACCAGGTCCGGTGCGATGAAAAGGCGCTCCTTTTTCTTAAATCGGTCCGTCAGGATCCCGCCGGGCCCGGTGATGAGAAAAGCATTGAAGTTTTTCTCATCCAGGTTTTCGCAGGTATAGACGGTATTGACCTGGGCGCCGCCCAGTTCCAGTTTGGTAATGATATGAACCACGTTTATTTTATCATTCATTTTCTAATTCCTCATTACCTTATTATAGCATAAAAAGGAAGTATATATCCGTATTGCGACGCGCAGGGACTCTACCCCTAAAACGTTTAATGAACAAAAGCTTTTGGAGGTCCAGGAACCTTTTCTCGAAAAGGTTCCTGGTCGCCGAAGGCGCGGACGCACGTGATGGCATCCTTGATATCATCGCTCATGGAGGTGTAATTCCAGGAACCATAGCGGCCGATGGAATATATGCCGTACTCTTTCAACTTTTCCAGCGATGACGGCACAACCTGGGGCCAGTTGGTGGTAAAAAGTACATACGACACGGGAATGATACGGGCGTCGAAAAAAGCAACCTCCTCCCCTACTTCAATTAATTTTAATGCCTTCAAAGTAAACACGATCTCTTCCCGGAGTTTTTCGTGATCGATGACTGTACCGGGATTTACGGTCTTTTCCAGGTAACAGGTGGGAAAAGGATGCACGGGGTAGAAGCCGGCCCGGTAAAAGGGGATATCCCTATCTGCCAGGTAAACCCAATGAAACCGTTTCCGCTTCCTTTTTAGGATCACATTCACCAGTAAAGTGGAAATATGATGGAATTCCTGGGGGTACGGGAATAAATTCTTGGGTTCGATTATCTTCACCAGGTTCTTCAGGGGCATGGACGTAATCAGTTTATCATAAGAGTACTCATTATTGACGGTTTTCACCCTTTTCTTAAGAATATCGACGCCGGTAACCTCTTCATTTAAATGGATGCGGCCAGGGGCAATGGATTTGGCATAGGTTTCGATAAAATGGGTTAAAGAAGAGGCTGGATAATAGAACACGGGATTGTATCCGGAGCTGAAAAATTTTTTCCCCGCGGCCCCGGCGGCAATGCGCTCTTTGTCCGGCGGCGGAATACTGCCCCGGTCCATATTGGCTATGATCTCATGCAGATCGATATTGTAATATTTGGTCAAAAAAGGCTTGAAAAACAATTCGAACAGGGTCTTCCCAAAATTGATCTCTAAAAAATCATGTAAATTGGCGGCCGGCGTGAATTGGTTTTCCATGATCTCTTTGACTATTTTGTTTCTTACCGTCGTCGGCAAGTAAGAAAGATGGAATTGGATTGGGAAAGGAATTAACCGGTCAAGGGCAAAGGTTTTGCTTTTCCGGTTAAACTTTTTAAAGGCGCAGACTTTTTGCACCAGGGTTTGGATATCGGCCTTGTCCTGGAAATGGAAATAATGACCCCCGAAATCGAACCGGTAACCGTTGGCCTGGTACTGGGTAGAGAGGCCGCCGATATAGTTTTCCTTTTCCAGCAGGATAAACTCTTTTCTCCCTTGTAGTTGCCTGGCGGCAGTTAAACCGGAAATCCCAGCGCCGATGATGATAATCATTCCATTTTCACTCTTGCCAGTATGGCCCCGAACACAACGAAGAAAAGAGCTATCGCCGCTGTGGATACGATGGTGACGGTCTTATCGGTGTAGAAATTCAAAATCACCAGGCCGCATAATATGAGTTGCATTACCAGGATGATACTTACAGTCCGGGCAGTGGATAGTCCATATTTTTTTTTCAGACGCAGGGCAAAATGATCCGGGCTGCCGAAAAATGGGGATTTTTTTTTCAGTAATCGTAAAACAATCACATAGAGCATATCGAAAATGGGGATGGATAGGATCATGATCCCTGAAATAAATCCCAGGTCATTATATACACTGTAATCTCCCAAAATAGTCAACGAGCCAATGATGATTCCCAGCACCATGCTGCCGGCGTCGCCCAGGTAAATTTTCGCCGGTTCCCAATTGAATTTCATAAAACCCAACAAAGCCGCGGCCAGGCTCAAGGAAAGAATGGATATCAGGGTCTTCTCATTGTACAGAGAAATCACAAATAGGGTTAAACAGGAAAAAGCGCCGATTGAAGAGGAGAAGCCATCGAGGATATCGATGATATTGAAAGCGTTGATAATGGAAAGTATCCACAAAAACGTAAGTAAGACGTTTAGCCAGGGGGGCAAAAATGCCAGGTTGATACGAATGCCGCTTTTAATGAGTATGTAAGTGGCTACCACCTGGAACAAAAATTTGATGCCGGGTGTGATGGCCTTGAAATCATCGAATAGCCCCACAATTAATAATATGGAACTGGCAAATAAAATCCCCAATAGTTCCTGGTTGAATTGGAACACAGGAAAAAGGCTGACCGGCGCGATAACGGCAAAATAGACAATCACCCCCCCCATATAGGGCACCGGTTCTTTTTGTTTTTTCAACCGGTTGTCGGGTACATCCAAAAGGTTGTACCGGTAAGCCACTTTCCGGATAATGGGCGTCCCGTAAATGACCAGTAAAAAGGAAAGCACAAACGATAAGGCTAATTCGATCTCAATCATCTTGCCGCTCCTTATTACGAATTTCTTTTTCTTTGTTCTTTAACATTTTTCGCTTTGCCAACGCATTCTTGAAAAGTCTTCTTGATTTCACCAGGCTAATTATAATTTTTGGGGAAAAGAATGTCAACAAACCCACCCAGGCAATATCTTTGACGATAATAAACGGGACGGCCCAATAAAACCGCTGGAAACGGAAATTCTTAATCAAGGTCAAATACCTGTTCTTTACCAGGTGATATTTGATAAAAGCCGGCCGCGCCAACGCCAATGAGAAACGCGACCAAAAACTTTTTTCCAGGGTGGCGCTGCGGAAATGGCGAACGCGGGCGTCAGGGAAAAATAGGGTCTTCATGCCCAGGAGTTGGGCGCGCCACCCGATGTCGAAATCTTCCCAGAAAATAAAGAAATCTTCATCGTAATAATCATCTCCCAGTTTCAGGGCTTCGAGGGCGGAGCGGCGGAAGACCGTGGCAGCCCCGCAAACGGAAAACATAGGCTTTTCATTGATGTCCACCATGGTCAACGGACGATTGAACCCGATCTCCCGGGGGTGCAGGGCTTTGGAATAAGTTTGCCCCGCGGAATCCACGGTCCGGTTATCGAAGCGCATGATTAATGGCGAAAGCAATGAAAGTTCCGGGTCCCCTGTAAATTTGTTTATAACCGCGGCGTTAAAATTTGCATCCAATATAATATCGGCGTTGGCTACCAGTACCAGGTGGGAATGGGTGGCGCGGATGCCGATATTGGCGCCTTTTGCATAGCCGCTGTTATAATCCAGCGCTATCTTTCGCAGTATGGGGCAGTCTTTTTCAAAGGATTCGATGATTTTTATCGAGCCATCGGAGGAATGGTTGTCCGCCACCACGATTTCTTTAAATGGAACAGCCTGGTGGATTAAGGAGTTTAAATTTTCTTCCAGGAACTGTTCCGAATTATAACTAATAATAACAACGGAGATATCCACGAATCACCTTACGCATTTACCCATTGCCCCCGTAAAAAATCCCAACCGGCAGGGATAAAAATTGAAGGGACAGGCGGCACCTATCCGCCTGTTCCTTACATCTTGCTTACTGTCAATTATCTATCCCGTAATAGCTATTGACCCTCGCTAAATGATGCCCAGGGCTTTGCCGCCTTCCTGGAATCCTTTCAAAACAAACTCCAGGTTCTCGTCGGTATGGGTGGCGGTAAAGGAGGTCCGGATCATGGAATCTTCCGGCGGCACAGCCGGGGAGATAACGGGGTTTGTAAAAATGCCGTAATTCCTGAGATAGTGCCACAACCGGAACGTCTTTTCCATATCCCTGATAAATACAGGGATAATCGCGGTTTGGGTGTTGCCGGTGTGGTAGCCCATGTTTGTTAATTCTTTGTTCATGATGCGGGTGATTTGCCACAGCCGTTCCCGTCGCCATGGTTCGGTTTTGATGATTTCCAATGCTTTATAAGCAGAGGCAAGAGAGGCGGGAGTAATGGAAGCAGAGAACATCAATGCCCGCGCCACATGTTTGATATATTGGATAATCTTACGGTCACCCGCCACGAAACCGCCCAGCGAAGCAAAGGATTTGGAAAAGGTTGTCATAACAAGGTCTACATCCTCCAGCACGCCGAAGTGTTCACAGGAGCCCCTGCCGTTTTTACCCATCACACCGACACCGTGGGCGTCATCCACCATGATGCGGGCGCCGTATTTTTTCGCAATCCTCACGATCTCCGGGAGATTGGCCAGGTCGCCCTCCATACTGAACACCCCATCCACGATAATGATCTTACCCCTCTCTTTGGAAACGGCTTTGATCTTCTTTTCCAGGTCCTCCATATCGTTGTGCTTAAACTTGATCACATGGGCATAGGATAAACGGACGGCATCCATGATGGAGGCATGGTCCATCCGGTCCAGGAGGATCACATCGTTTCTTCCCGCGATGGCAGAAATGGCTCCCAGGTTGGTCTGGAAACCGGTGGAAAACGTCTGGGCTTCCTCTTTTCCCATAAATTCAGCCAGGTCTTTTTCCAATTGCACATGCAGGGAATAGGTCCCGTTTAAAAACCGGGAACCGCAGGTGGAGGAACCATACTGATTTACTGCCGCGATGGTGGCCTCTTTTATCTTGGCATCGTCAAACAAACCCAGGTAGTTATTAGACCCCACCATCAATGTTTTTTTACCTTGGACCCACACATAGTTACCTTCCACTCGTTCGATTTCCGTAAAATAAGGATAAAGGCCGGACTCTTTCGCATCCTCAGCCCTTCGGAACTCATAACATTTTTTAAAAATATCCATTATATTTAACTCCCGTTAGATTTTTTTGCTTTTTTATAATTACCGGCGCCGCCGGCGTTTCGGCTTTCAGCAAATTCTTTTCCAGTTTGCCCACTTTTCCGATCTTAACTACTTTTTGCCGTCTTTTTGATTTCTTATGGAAATGAAATCGGCATAAAATTTTTGATAGGTTTTCAAAGACCAGTTATCTTTGAAAACCGCCGTAAACACTACTTCTCCACTTATCTGATGTTTCCCGATCAAGGAGTTGCCATTGACTTTAAAGGGGATAGGGATTTCTTTTGCCAGTTCCAGGTAGAGGGTATCGTTTTCCTGTTTCGATTGCAGGTCCAGTTCGGACGCGGTAAAAAAGACTTTCGGATAGGAGAGGTTCGCATTATCATCCAGTTTGATCATGAAGCCCAGGAAGGATGATATTTTGATATCGCTCCTGGGTGTGATCTTGATTTTCAAAACTCCCCCCTGCCCCTGGCAGATGTTGGTAGGATTGACGATGGTATCAATCTTTAAATAATCTTCCTGGGAGTGGGAGCTTATGGTTAAAAGAAATAAACAAGTCAGAATAGTAAAAATCTTCTTTTGCATTTGCCTATTTATACTACATTTCAAAAACAATGTCAATCCCTCACATTTTCCGCTTTCATTTTGAGTGGACCGACACATATTTCCTAATATTTTCCACGGTTTTTTCGAAAATACGATGGCCGAAGTCTTCCGAAGCGGCCAGGGGGTTACCGTCCACGCCGGAAGGCCAGTATTTCTTTTTGTCCCGGACAATTTCATATTCCGGGATTTCATTGATCCCCAAAGTGTATTTCGAGCCTTTTACCAGGTCGGGTCTCAAATAGAGCATCAATGAAGTCTCCACTGCCCCGGCATGAAAATCCTGAGTTGTGTCCAGCCATTCTCCTGCCGCCTCCAGGTTCACATGGTATGAACACAGCAAGTGAAAAAACGCATCGTCCCTGGATTTCATGAAATCTTCAGCCACTTCCCGCAGGGTAAAGAGTTGGCTTTCGTCGGCATGACCGGAAATTAAAAAGAACTTCCTGAATCCCTGGCTATAGAGCGACGACACGACTGCTTGCACCAGGTCATACAATACCCGGGTCGGGATGGATATAGTGCCTTTATGGGAAGTGGAATTAAAGCATGGCCCATAACTGATAACGGGTAACATGGGTACATGTGTCAGGTCGGAAACCTGGCTCACGATATAGTTGACCAGCAGGGTATCCGTGCCCAGGGGTAAATGGGCGCCGTGCTGCTCAATGGACCCTACGGGAATCAAAACAGCGTCCTGGGTTTCCAGGTATTCCTGGATATCCGTTGTGGTTAATTCTTCAATTTTCAAAGTCAGTCACCTCCTTTACCGGGGGAAGAATTATTTTTACAACCATATTTTATATTAAATACCCCGGTATTTCAATAAACCAAGAAAAATGGTAAGCTTATGATCGTGAAAAAAGATTTGGAACCATGTTTAACTGTTATCTTGCCTTGCGCCGGAGAAGGGAACCGGTTGGGACTGTCTACCCCCAAAGAACTTTTTGAAATTGTCCCGGGGAAGCGGTTGATCGATTTTTCATTGGAGCATATCCGGGCTCAAGGTGCGGGAAAGGTCCAACCGGTCGTTGTGGTGGTGATTCGTCCCTGGAAAAAACAAGTGGTCGAATATGTGGCCTCGAGACTCCCGGGGATCAGGGTTGAGACGGTTTTATTTAATGATGATTACAGCGAGTGGCCGGGTTCGGTATATTCGGCAGCGGCGGTTTTTTCCCAGTATAACCTGGTAGTGCTGCCGGATTCCTATCTCTGTCTCGCCGGCGACGCTCCCGGTACGCTGATGGAAATGGTCCTAACAGCATTGAAGAACCATAAAGTCGTTTTCGGCAGCGTCCCCTGTACGGATTTCGGTACGCTGATGAACCTGGGTGCGATGCGGGTGGAGCAAGGAATGGTAACGGCTTTTCAGGATAAACCACAATATAATTTGGAACAGTATGACAGTTTCTGGGGTTGTTATGCGTTCCGTAAGGAGTATGGTAAGGCGCTTTATGATTTTTTAATCAAGTCAGTTCATCATCAACCGGTATCCCTGGAGAAGCAGTCGTTTTATCCGCCGGGGAGTATTCCTCTCCATTCTTACCTGGAGCTGGGAACGTGGG
>JAUPLE010000493.1 GCA_030837085.1 Acidobacteriota bacterium
ATAAACGGGACAGACGGGAACGGGAAGAAGAAGGGGATGATGATAACGAAGACGAAGACGAAGATGAAGAAGAAGAAAATGAAGATGATGATGATTTTGAATCAGAAGCATTAAAGGAGTAACCAATGAGGCATTTGAAAGCTGGTTTTAAATTACGAAGAAGCCCTGATCATAGAAAGGCATTGCTTAGAAATCTTGTGGCCAGCGTGATTGAACGGAATCGCATTGAGACGACACTGGCCAAAGCTAAAGCGGCCCAGCCGATTGTCGAACGGATGGTCACCTGGGGCAAAGCAGGCGCCCTGGCAGATAAACGAAGAGCGCTGGCGTACCTGTATCGACGCAAAACCGTGCAGACCCTTTTCGATGAAGTGGCCCCACGGTTTATGGACCGGATCGGCGGTTACACCCGCATCATTAAAACAGATTTCAGGAAAGGCGACGGCGCTGAAATGGCTATCCTGGAATTTACCGATTATATCTTTCATGCCAAAGATAAAAAGGCAAAAGAAAAAACCAAGGCGAAAAAATAAAACGATCATAAAATAAGCGGGCATAACTCAATGGTAGAGTATCAGCTTCCCAAGCTGGGTGTTGCGGGTTCGAGCCCCGTTGCCCGCTTTTATTTTATTGGTAAGGAAGAAAAACATGGCCGTATTTAAAAAAAGCGATACCGTAAGTACTTATGAACCCGTAACCCCCATAAGCACCGTAAGTGCCAACGAAAAAACCTCCTCGTTTATCGGGAAAACGTTGTTCATTAAAGGCGAAGTTCTTTCCGATGAAGAAGTGCTGGTGGAAGGCAAAATCGAGGGAAAGGTAGACGTCAAAAACAAGGTGATTATCGGTAAAAACGGACTGGTTAACGCTGAAATCGAAGCCAGGGAAGTGATCATTAAAGGCACTGTCAACGGGAATGTCAAGGGCAGCTATAAAGTGGAAATTGTCCCCGATGGCACATTGAACGGTAATATCGTTTCCCAGCGCGTAGTCCTGGCCGAAGGAGCTATCTTTAAAGGCAACATCGATATGACGCCCAGGGACGAGGGACACGAAGCGTAAATTAATGATGAATGATGAATGATGAATGACGCGTCGGTGGTAAGTCTTGGTTGACTGGTTTCTTTTATACGACAAAATTCCTCTCTCTGCATTCCAAAACATGGCCAGGGACGAATATCTTTTTCATCGCTGCCATAAAATGAAAATGGGTTTTTTCCGGCTCTATTCATGGGAACGTCCTTCTTTTTCTTTCGGCGTCTCCCAGAAAATATCCAGGGCCGTTGCCGTCGATTTTATCACTCAAAACAATTGTTCCTTTGTCCGGCGCATTACCGGCGGCAAAACCGTCCTTCATAATGACGAAATCACTTATGCGGTAATTTCTTCGGAAGATATCTTTTATAAGGATCATGACCTTTATAAATCGTATATGCTGATATCGCAGGTACTGGTAAATGCGTTTCACCGGATCGGCGTGGATGCGTATTTGTCCCCAGGCAGTTCCCCGCTGCTTTCTAAAACGAATAATCCGTGTTTTTCTTTCCCTACACCCAATGAGCTTGAGATCAACGGCAAGAAGATCGTAGGCTCTGCCCAGAAAAGGAACAATAAGGCTTTACTACAACACGGGTCCATTCCTATATCCATGGATTACGGGCTCTATGCCGGTGGCGCCCATTCAAATGCCGACATTCTCAAAGGAAGCATGACCACCCTCAGCGAGGTATCCGACAAATCCAGGGATGACCTCTGCCGGGCATTAATTGAGAGTTTTCAAGTGTTTATCAACGAACCATTGGAGGAATTTGAACTTGATGGCAGGGATAATCAAGCGATTACGGAGATTGAGAAAAAATACAGCTCTCACGATTGGAATTATCGGGTGTAGTTTTTTCATCTCTTTTTCTAATTTATATGCCGGCACAGGGATTACTCCGGCCACACAGACCGCGCAGGCCGCGAGGAGTTATGAGATTCAATTCCACACCATAAAACTGCATGGACAACTGGATTATAACCGCTTGAACCGCATGGGAATCACAAAGGTAATTTACCGGGTTTTCGAAGCCGATGAAAATGAGGGCGGGCTTTATTTTAACAACTCCCAATTTAACACCTTACAACCTGCCCTTGAAAAATTGATCGCGGAATTTGATTTTAAAAAACTTAACCTCTGCGCCTGGATGATGACCCGGAAATTTAATTGGCTTAACAATACATCATTGTTCGATTACCAATATGAAAACGACTACCTGCAGATGATCCCGAAGCTGGATGTTTTCAACCCGGACGCGGTGCGGAAACTTATTGCCGTTTACAAGGAATTGGCCTCGCGTCATATCGATTGCATTCTTATCCAGGATGATTTTACGCTGCGCTACAATGAGGGGTTTTCCAGTTGGGGAAAAGCACAATTTACCTCCGCTGTCAGGGCGCCGGCAGTGGAAAAGTTAATGATGGCTGACGGCACTCCTTATAACCAGGCCTGGAAGCGCGTGAAAGCTGACCAGTTGAATAAAGTACTTAAAGTCCTCGTGGAGAATTGCAAAATGGTCAATTCCGCCATTAAAGTGGGTATCAATATTTACTACGAGACCCCGGCTTTCCCGGACAAAGCCGAGACATGGTACGGTCATAGTCTTAAGGCGATACTGGATACGGGAGTAGATTATATTTATTTGATGTCTTACCAGCGCCAGATCAAAGACGAGATGAATTGGGACGAAGAACGGAACCGGGCTTTTTTCAAAGAAATGGTTGAAAAGGCATTTGATATGTGTAAGGAAAAGTTGGTGGTTAAACTGCAAATCCGTGATTGGAAAACCGCCGAACGTATCCCCGCGGCTGAAGTGCGAACCTATCTTGATTTAATCCCCTCGCGGGTGGATCGGGTTTGTTTTACGCCGGTAAAGATTGAAGATTATGATTATCTTGAGGAATTAATTGGGGGAGCTGCTAAAAAATAAAATGGACTGGAAATTGAATTTAGGAAATTTTTTGTTTAAGCGTCGGTCGTTTACACCGCTTCCATTGATTGTGCTGGTTTTTGTTATTTTTAAACCCGTCGATCTGGGCAGAGCAAATGTCTTCATAAACCTTTGCGGCTTTATGGTGTCGTGGTTGGGTGAATTCATCCGGGTGATTGCCGTCGGTTGCGCGCATTCGGGTACTTCCGGCAGGGAAAGTTTTTTGAAAGCCGATGCGCTTAATACTACCGGTATTTATTCAGTGGTAAGGAATCCGTTGTATATTGGTAATTTCTTGATTTTTTCCGGCTTGGTGGTGGTATTTGCCAATATTTGGGCGGAAGTGGTTGTGGCGGTATTTTTGATGGCGCAGTATTATTTTATAATCCTGAGTGAAGAAGATTTTTTAAGGAAGGGATATGGGAAAGTATATGAGGATTACTGCGGCCGGGTAAGGCGGGTGATACCGGTTTTCAAGAAATATGAAAAAGCCTCGAATCTTTTCAATTTGAAGAAGGTCATCTTTAAAGAGAGCGATTCGGTGTTCAATATGTTGGTGATGTATTTGTTGGTATTGGTTTACAAGGAGAGGATTTTTAGCGGTGCGGTCAGGCATCCTTTTAGTTATATTATTCCGGGAGTTGTTTTTGTTGTATGTTATGTTATTGTAAAAATCGTCAAGAAGAGAAAAACCTAAGTCCGCAGTTTATACCGCTGTAAAAAAAGCCGCGAAGAACGCGAAGGGGCGCGAAGAAAAAATCTTGGTGCCTTGGTGGCCAAAATCATGCCCACGAATTACACAAATTCCCACGAATTAAGGGAAAAAGGGACAGGCCAGAAAAATAGAAAAATTTTCATATTGACATTAACGCAAATTCAATTTAAAATGAGTATCCGGTTAGCAGTCACCGATCAGCCAGTTTTTGGGAGGAAGCGCATGTTGAAAAAATTTCAAATAATTGAACGCAGGGTGTGCGAAAGCCAGGAAGAAACGGAATCACCGGTACTGGTCTTTGTGAACCCGGATGAAAATGAAAAAAGATTTTTGATTAATGAATTCAAACTGGATGAGCACACATTAAACTCAGCCCTGGACCCGGATGAACAAGCCCGTATGGAATTCGAACCGGAACACCTCGCCCTGATCGTGAAATGCCCGAAGAATTATTCCGGCGCAGATCAATTCTTTTTCAGGGTTTTGTCTTTCGGTATTTTTCTTTTCAAAGACAAGGTAATCGTGGTAACCGCAGGTGAAATCCCACTCTTTGACGGTAAGTATTTCTTAAAAATCGGCAGCGCCCAGGATGTTTTCCTGAAGCTTATTTTCCGTTCTATTTCGCATTTCCTCGAACATCTTAAAATCATCAACCAGGTTTCAGATGAACTGGAACACAAAATAAACGCTTCCATGGAAAACAAATACTTGTTGAACTTATTTACCCTGGAAAAGAGCCTGGTTTATTATCTCAATGCCATCAATTCCAACACCATCGTGATCGAGAAACTCAAGGCCAATGCGGCAAAGATCGGCTTCTCCCAGGAGCAGGTGGAATACCTGGATGATATCCACATCGAGAATAACCAGTGTTTCCGCCAGGCCGAGATTTATTCCAACGTTTTGGCCGGGCTCATGGACGCCCGCGTCTCTATTGTCAGCAACAACCTGAACGTGCTCATGAAAACACTGAACATCATTACCATCGGCATTATGGTCCCGACCTTCGTTGTCAGCGTTTTTTCCATGAACGTGAGTATACCGTTTAAAGATCATCCTTTCGCCTTCTGGATCATCCTGGGCATTTCGGTCGTATTCGTAACGGCCTTCATGTTATTCTGGAAAATGAAAAAATGGTATTAGGTATATGATAATGGATAAAGTGGATGTTCCAACTTCTTTAAAGGCGTACCGGCTGCTGAACCCGGGATTGGTAGTCCTGGTGACGGTGGGAAACGGTGAAAAAGATAATGTTTTTGCTGTGGCCCGGAACATGCCGGCGCGGAAAGAGCCGGGCATGGCGGCGTTTCTTACGGATAAGAGTCATTATTCCTACCCGTTATTAAGCGAGACCTGGGAGTTTGGTATTAATATCCCGGATGTCTCATTGGTGGATGCGGTATATGGCTGCGGTTCTACCAGCGGCCGGGATGGGGATAAATTTGCCCGGTTCGGTTTGACCCGCTGGAAAGCGCAAATGATTGTCCCGCCGCTGATCAAAGAAGCGATCGCCCACCTGGAATGCCGGGTGTGCCAGGTGGTAGACCTGGGAGACACGGTAATACTGCTGGCGCATATTTTAGCGGCAACTGCAGACCCACGTCATTTTAAAAACGGGGAATGGATTTTCGATAATGGCCTGGAATTGATTCATCACCTGGGCGCTGATCGTTTTGCCGTCAGTTCCCGCGCCGTTAAAGCGAAAAAAGCAGGCTAATCTTGGCGCCTTGGAGGTCACGTGTCTTGGTGGCTATTTGTTTTTATATTGTTAATCGAAAATGATACCTACCGCCCGGACTGGAGACGCTTCGGCATCTTCCAATTTCAAAGGAAAACAACAAAAGGTGAAACCTGTTTGCGGCAATTGCTCGAGGTAGGCCAGGTTTTCGATAACCAGTTTTCCTCCCTCAAGGATAATATTGTGCACTGGCAGAGTGGTGGAACCGGGTTCATCAATAGATATGGTATCTACTCCCACTCCTTTTAATTGAAAATCCGCCAGCCAGAGCGCCGCTTCAATATTTAATACCGGGTAACTTTCGAAATATTTCCCTTCGCCCCAGTACCGGCTCCAACCTGTATGCAGCAGCACGAACTCGCTTTCTTTAATCACCGTTTCCAGGCGTTTCAGTCTTTCCAGGGGGATATGCGGCGTCTTGAGATTGGTTAAATTGATCACTACGGCGCGGCCGGCAAAACGGTTGACGGGCCATTGATCCAATCTTGCCCCGTGGGAAATAATATGGGCCGGTGCATCGATATGGGTGCCGGTATGAGAAGAGAAGGAAAGGTTTCTCTCTGTAAAACCATCTTTTTTAATGGTAAAGGGGGTAGTAAATTCCGGCGGTTTCGTACCGGGATATAGTGGCATGCGGGGAGTAATCGTATGGGAAAGGTCTATGATCTTCACGTTTTTATGCCGCTCTCACTATCACGATGGTGAGGTCATCATGCTGCCGCGCCGCCCCGGCGAAATTGATTATTTCTTCTTTCAAGGCATTGACTATGTCCACCGACCGGGTATATTTTAGCGCGAGGCTTTGAAAAAGTGATTGAAGGCGCTCATCGCCAAACATCTCTTCGTTGTTGTTCATGGCTTCGGTGACGCCGTCGGTATAAAGGAGGAGGCTGTCCCCGGGTTTCAACTGGATATCGGACGCTTGATAAATGGGCGACTCCATCACTCCCAAAGGAAACCGCGCCCCAGGAGTCTGTAAGACGGAAACCTGGTTGTCCCTCAGCAGTAAAGGCCGGGATTGCCCGGCATTGACGCAGCGAATACTACGGGATGAAGCATCCAGCGCCGCCATTAATATGCAAACAAAACGACTGCGGTTCTGACGAGTATAAATGGCGGTATTGAGGTTGCGGACTACTTTTAATACATCCTCTTCATGCTGGGATTCGGAAACCAGCGCGCCGCTGGTGTAAACGGCTGTCAAGGCGGCGTCCATGCCTTTACCGGAAACATCCACTACGGTAATACACAATTTATCCCCGTTTTTATCGGACCAGAGATAATCGAAAAGGTCTCCGCCGACATCCTGTGCTGGAATACAACAGCCGGATATATCAAATCCTTTGACGGTGGGATCATGGGTGGGCATCAAGCTCATTTGCATCTTGCGGGCCGTCTCCAATTCATAACGAATGCGGTCCTTTTCTTCCCGCTCGCGGCCCACGCCCCAGATTAACAAATTGACGCCGGCGAATATTAAAAGGGGGGCGGCTATTAGCGCTAATAAATTGTTTAATTGCAGCAACAATATGGCTACGGCAATACCGATGAGGATAAATGAGCTTCTCACCAGGTCTTTACGGTCGTCCGGGATGTTTTGATAGATTTCCTTGCTCCAGATAAGGGAAAAAATGGTGGCGTCCAGGATATCGATACTTCCACCGCTTTTTTCGAACTCCCGGCGGGTGGTTTCGCTTTTCATTTTCAGGGTTTCCCACCACTGTTTTAACGGGGCGCGGTAAATGTAAGCAATGATTATCAGCAGCGGCAGGGTGATTAATTTTCCTAATAAGGATTGCCAATCGCCGCGCACGATGGTAAATATGATTCTCAGGATAAAGTCAAAAAGGATGATTAGCAATATAATGTTAATGATGGTTTTCAACCTGGACTTTTCTTCGTTTCGGTTCATTTATTTATCCTGTTTTTTGTCCTTTCAATTATAGCGTTTGAATCGGTTGTTGTCAATTCATCATTTGCAACTTTCCATTGGCCAGGTGGCCCGGAACTGCTCGATGAATTCCCTGTAATCACTAAAATTAAATATACTCGTCCTCTTATCCAGGATTTCCATGTCAAACTCCCTGAATTTTACCAGGAAACGCCGGTCCACCAATGACTCGCCCGTGGTGATTTCCGGGAAACGGATTTTTACTTTATCCGGGAACACCTCAACTTCTTCGAAATGACATTGCCTGGTTAATATGCGTATCATGCCGGCAAAGAAAATTTTCTCCATACTCTGGGGCAAACGGCCATACCGGTCCTCCAATTCGAGGCGCAATTCATCCAATTCATCGAACTCCTTTGCTTCCAGGATACGCCGGTAAACCGTGATTCGCTCCGCGCTGTTGGGAATGTACTCGGCCTCGATGGAATAAGAGAAATTGATCTTGATCTGGGTTTCTTTCTCCTTTTCTATTTCACCCTTTAATTCCTTAACGGTCTTGTTCAAGAGCCGGTGATAGTAATCGAATCCCAGGGCTTCGATGTGACCGTGCTGTTTATTGCCCAGCAAGGAACCGGCGCCCCGCAATTTGAGATCGAATTCCGCCAGTTTATAACCTGAACCGAGTTCGGCGAATTCCCGGATGGCGTCCAAACGGACCCTGGCCTTATCCGACAGGGCGCTGGTATGAATTAAAAAGTAAGCAAA
>JAUPLE010000049.1 GCA_030837085.1 Acidobacteriota bacterium
ACCGGCATAATCAGCTTAAGAAAAGATACATTAAAACCCGCGGTTCTCAACGCAGAACCCAGGAAAAGTCCGGCTGACGTAAAATGAATCGTTTCCCAGCGTTTATCACTCATTAATGCCGGATGGGCTAGTAAGATATTTTTCAAATTCCCTTTACCAGGTTTAATATTCATGGGAGGAGCACAGTGCAGCATGTCCCAAGTGTCCCCGATTTCAATAGAGAAACCTTCTTTATCGGCTTGTTTATCAAAAATCACCCATTTATAAGCCGCGTCCTTTTGCTTCTCCTCCAAACCTTCATTAATATCTACCAGGGCGGCCAGGACATCGCGATATTCAAACTGATCCGGGTTATACCTGACGAACCATTTACCTTTGAACCCGGAACTCACAGTTCTTTCTTCACCCGGTCGAAAATATTTTTCAGATCGTTAAGGTCGCCGGCTTCCACTGAGTGAATCGCTTCCACGTTTTTCCTTTTAATTTCCTTGAAAACCTCTTCCCTGAAAATAGAATAGCTTGATGGCGCAGAGATTCCAACTTCCACGGAGTTTTTACCCATTTTTAAAATTTTTATTTCAATGTTATTGCCGATGATGATACTCTCATTTTTTTTTCGTGTTAGTACCAGCATTTTATCCTTTCTTAAAGATATCCGCCCCATCCGTGTTGGAAGCGGCGGATATAGGTCTAATCAGGGGTTCTTCCGCTGAGTAATCATCGTTTAGAAGGATCACTTGCAGGGCCTTTTTCGTATGGATATTGAACAACACGGGCGCCCTCAGGTTCACCGTAATATCTTCGACCCGTTTGGCGAAGATTACGATAGCCAACAAGGAGAAATCGTTTTCATCTTTAATATCCAGGGCTTCCATGTCCCCCTTGTGAATATCGTACCGGTAATCCTTTTCCACCATCAGCGGGTTGATGACGATCAATATAAAGGAGGGATCATCCACAGACTGCAAATAACTAAAGGGCTTGAAATCTTCTTTTTCAATCAGGATAAAGTTTTTTTTATCCGGGATACCGATCAATCCTTCATCGAAACGGATAATATTCTCCTCTGAGTACTCAATTTTCCCAAATAATTTCGACAGTATTTCCATTAATAGTCCTCGATAAGTTCTAAGATTCGATTATACCGGCAATGCAAAAAAAAAACAAGACCCTATAAAAGGGAAACCAGATAATTTTTTAACAAGGCCGAAATAAGAAAATAGCTGGTTGACAGCGGGATTTTTTTATATTATTTAATACCTGAAAGGAGGTGCAACATGAAGGCGGGATTACTTATCTCAGGTTGTGGGGCTCTTATATATTTAACTTCCCATAAATCGTTTATGGACGAAAGTTTAATCAAGAAATTCGAAGCCAAGGGGATTTCGAAATTCCTTGCGTACGAAATACCCGTGGAAGGAGCCAAAAAAAGGTATGGCCGGCATTTTGATGTAGTAGTCCAGGATTTGCGGGAAACCGATGACTTACGTATTTTGGACTATGAGGGCAGTCGGGCATTTCGCATGTTTTCGTTTAAGGAGTTGGGGGAACCGGTTATTTACGAAAAAGAAGAGGGAATCGGTTAAAAGGCTTTTCTAGAACTTTGCCACCAAGAGACGGCGCGCCAAGGCACCAAGAATTTTTTTATAATAAACCCCTTGGTGTAACTTTGTGGCTTCGCACCTACGTGCCTTGGTGTTCGAAAAATTTTCCGCGAATCGCAGAATTCGTTCGGGGGGTGCCGCAATCGTTCGGAGCCGCTAAGAACGCTAAGGAACGCGAAAGGTTTTCTCCACAGATTATACTGATTTTCACGGATTAATTTTCCGAATGAAACTTTTCTTTTGGTCAGTGCATCTTATGGGGTATCAAAATTG
Source organism: Acidobacteriota bacterium (assembly GCA_030837085.1). Classification (GTDB taxonomy): domain Bacteria; phylum Acidobacteriota; class Aminicenantia; order UBA2199; family UBA2199; genus JAKAGC01. The sequence goes on from JAUPLE010000049.1 coordinate 1,878, forward strand.
AATACAATCAGGAGGTATTTAAATGACACAAGAAACGTTTTTAGCAAGAAAAAAAATGATCTGGCTGACCACGCTGATAGTAACCTTGATAGTGGTCGGCGCCCTCTCTTACCTAACGGCAACCGACAATAAAGAGGAAAAAACCGGTAAAGGCTACCTGGGGGTAAATATCGAAAAAGTCTCCCCAGACGACGAAAAAGAATTCGGCGTGACCTTCGGCGTACTGGTGATCCGCCTGCAAAAAGGAGAACCCGCGGATAAAGCCGGTATTAAAAAATACGATGTGATCCAATATGTGAACGGCGAAAAAATCCGCAGACCGGATGACCTGACCGAAGTGATCCGCGCTTGCAAACCCGGCAGCGAAGCGAAAATAAAACTGGTCCGCGACGGCAAAGAAAAAGAAATCCCGGTTATTATCGGTGAACTGAAACCTGAAGAGGATTTCAAATTTCTACCACCGGCATATGGGAAAGAATTCAAAGAATTTAAATTCAAATCCCCCGGCGCTTTCCTGGGAGTTAGCTTGCAATCCCTGGAAAATAAAGACCTGGCTGAATACTTTGGAGTGAAAGCCGACGGCGGCGCATTGGTCCTCCAGGTTAGCGAAGACAGCCCGGCGGAAAAAGCTGGCTTTAAAGCCGGCGATGTGATCATCCAACTGAACGGCAAAGACGTCGCAAAACCAAAGGATGTCCATAAAATTATCGCGGACCTGGAAAAAGGCGATAAAGTAGATATTCTGGTAATAAGACAAAAGAATAAAATAACCTTGAAAGCGGAGCTGGATGAAGCCAAAGGATTCCGTGGCTTCGAGTTTTTCGGGGAGCCGGGCGGGAAGATGTTTGAAAGGCTGTATATCCCAAATTTGCCTGAGACGCCTGAAATGGATCACGACTGCATAACTGCCCCCAAAGATGAAGACAAACTTCTCAAACAAGAAGAAATGAAACTAAAACAAGAAGAAATGAAACGTAAACTGGAAGAGAAACTGAAACAAGCCGAGGAAAAAGCACACCAAACATTATTGAAGATACAAGAACATTCGTATATTTAATCAAAACAAAATCAAATGTTGAAGGGAACAGGCAATGCCTGTTCCCTTTTCCTTAATTCACCCCTTAATGCTTCCAGGCTGTAGACGTAATCCCTTCCGCTTCATCCCTACGCCGGTCCTCGGCTTCGGGAACCCGTCTCGCCGATTTTCGTTCCTCGAAAATTCGGCTCGCAGGGCGCTCCAGGGATTAACGTCACGCCTGTGCGCCTGCGATTTTGAAATTTGACGGTGAATTTAGGTTTTTTTTGTGGTTGAAAAAAGTCATGTTTAATGCTATGATTTCAACCTTTGAACAGATAACGAGGTTTATGGACTAATGATCGTAGAACAGTTTTTACCTACTCTCCATTACGGCGACGCCGTGGGCAATTCAGCCCTCAGCTTTCACCGCTTCCTGGAAACAAAAGGCATCGAAAGCCGCATCGTCTCTATTACTTGCGATGAATGTATGAAAGATAATACCTTCCCCTTTGCCGCTTATAAAGAAACCATAAACCCCAACTCCCTGAAAATCCTCCACTTCGCCGTACCCTCGGAATTAACGGATTTCTTTCTGACTGTTCCAGGCAAAAAAGCCCTGATCTACCACAATATCACACCCTCTCATTTCTTTGTCGATTACTCCGACCACCTGGTGCAACTCACCCAAGAAGGCCGCATCCACCTCGAACGTTTAAAAAACAGTTTCGATATCTCCATAGCCGATTCCAATTACAATGCGGAAGAACTGCGAAATCTGGATTTCAAGAATGTAAACGTCTTCCCCCTGGCGATCAACCTGGCTGATTACGACGCGCCCCACAGCCTTGCCTATTACAATTTAATGAAAGATGAACGAAAAAACATTATTTTCGTGGGGCGCATCAGCCCCAATAAAAAGATCGAAGACCTTATTAGAGTACTTTATTTTTATAAAAAGCATTTATCGCCTTCCATCCGCCTCATCGTGGCCGGGAATACCAAAACCTTGCCCAATTATTTCTATGCGGTCAAGGACCTGGCGCTGCGCTTTCGCCTTGCCCCGGAAGATATCGTGTTCACCGGCCATATCCCTTTTGAAGAATTACTCTCCGTGTACCGGTTGGGCGACGTATTTCTCTCCATGAGCGAACACGAAGGCTTTTGCCTGCCACTCATCGAGAGCAGTTATTTCCGCGTACCAATAGTGGCTTTCGACGCCGGCGCCGTTTCTGAAACCCTGGACGGTTCCGGTATGCTGTTCAAGGAAAAAAAATCCGACGCCGTGGCCGGGCTGGTAGAAGGGGTGCTGGAAGATGTACCTCTAAGAGAAAAATTGAAATCCCTCCAGGCCGGTCGCATTGAGAAATACCGAAAGGATTCTGATCCCGGGAAATTGTTGGCGCTGCTGAAAGATATGTGAGCGAAGATATGATCAAAGTGGCCGTTGTTGTCCAGCGATACGGGAAAGAAATAGTCGGCGGCTCGGAAACCCTGGCCCGCGACGTGGCCGAACGTCTCAACGCCTCTGGGTTTGATGTCACTGTGTTTACGACTACAGCCCGGGATTATATTTCCTGGAAAAATGAACTCAAACCCGGCGAATCGATCTTAAAAGGCGTGATTATCAAACGATTCGACTCTGCCGCAGAACGTGACATCAAATCTTTTGATAAATTCTCGGAAACTCTTTTCAAGCGAAGAACCGGGGAATATGCGGGACATGATCAACCGGATAAAATGGATGAACAATTGGAGCTGGCGGAAAAGGAATGGATTCGCATGCAAGGTCCTTATTGCCCGGATTTGATCGCCGCGATCCGCGAGGAACAAAAGAATTTCGATGTGTTCTTGTTTTTTACCTATCTTTATTATACCACCATCGAAGGGTTGAAAGTAATTGAAAAGCCCGTAGTTTTGTTTCCCACAGCCCATGATGAAGCGCCTATTTATTTAAGATTCATGAAGCAGGTCTTTGAGAGGCCGGAGGCGCTTTTTTTCCTTACCACGGCTGAAATGGATTTTGTTAAAAAGTTATTCGCTCCGCGCGGTATTCCCGGTATTACGGAATTGGTACGCACCGGCATCGATATCCGCCGCGATATCGATGAGATGTTGTTCCGGAAAAATTATCTGCAATTTGCTCCTTATATTCTTTATGCGGGCCGCATCGAGAAAGGCAAGGGATTGGAACCGGTGTTCGAGGCTTTTCGTGAAATCCAGGAAAACCGGTCAATGGAATTGGTGTTGATGGGCAAGAAGTTGATGGATATCCCGGAGATGGAGGGTTTGAAATACGTGGGCTATGTGTCGGAGGAGGAGAAGTTATCTGCTTTTAAAGGGGCGTTGGTTTCACTGCAACCTTCGGCGCTGGAGAGTCTTTCCATTACGACGCTGGAATCCTTTTCCCAGCAGACGCCGGTGTTGGTGAATAAGCATTCGCGGGTATTGTGTGAGCATATTGAATTATCGGGCGGAGGTGCGGCATACGGGAGTGTGCAAGAATTGGTTGAGCAGGTTTATGCGCTTTATGATCAGAAAAAAATAGCAAAAGCTATGGGTTTAAAGGGTTATGAATATGTGAAAAAGTATTACTCATGGGATGTGGTTATGGAGAAAATAAAAATAAATGTCAAAACCCTTTTGAAAAGCCCTCACGGAGGGCGCGGCCCGACACCTCCT
>JAUPLE010000494.1 GCA_030837085.1 Acidobacteriota bacterium
GGGACGCTGCATAACCTGGAAGTTTGGTCCACCAACCATTTCTTCACTTTTTGCCTCGCCGCATCTTCCGTTGCCTCTCCGCTGAAATCCGGGCACGAAAGGTTCAGGGTTTCGGGCGCAGTGGTGGAAGCAAGAACCTGGAAATTTTCAATTATCCGGCTGGGGCAACAGGTTTCATCACAACTGGAATTTTCCGAAGCCGAGCTAACCATTTCCCCTTCACGGGGATCATACTCAAGGTATAAATAATATGTGTCATTTACCAGGTGGTCGGCGGTTAATGCAGTTGACGTCGAACCTTGCTTTATCCAGATATCCCTGGGGCTATCTTCGATCGGAACGACGATTTCCCTCCCAAAACAGTCGATAGCCACGCCGCCGGTTATAAATTTGATTTTAATATTACCGCCTGAATTACTTATCTCCACGTCATCCGGGGTCAACCCGCATATGATCCCAACCCCGTTGACCATCCGGTTCAACAGGTGTCTTTTGTCATTCATATAACCTTGTTCGGCATCAAAATCCCTGACCGTCATTAATTTTGCATAAAAATAACGATTCCTTTTGAATAGGCTTAGATTATAATTCTTAGTATCTGCCATTTTTATGTACCTCCTTTTATTTTTTCGTTCTCTTTGCCGTTACACGTTCCGTATTATATGCTCCATGTTACGCGACATGTGTTTCGGCTGTATATTTTAATTTTTATTTTTAATATTGTTATCTATGTTAAAGGAGAATCGACGCCGATATGGGATTTTATCTCAACCTGGCCGCCCGGTTCTCTTTCATGGATAACCGTATCCCTGCCCAAAACAGATGACTTTTCAAGGATGAACTCAGGTGTCGTGAGCACGGTATTGATTCCCAGGTAAGTATGTTTATCCAGGTAAAACCAGGGTTCTAATACCTGCATGCAACCGACGGTGTGGGCGGGTTTCTCGGTCTCAACAATCCGTGCCATGACGCTGCGCTCCGCCTCGGTAACCTGTTTGGCTTTTTTAAAAGGGCTCCCCTGGCTTTCCCATTTGGGCGGGACCAACACCGTGAACCGGTAAGATCCCAGACCGTACAGTTTAGCCAATAGTCTTATATATTCATCATTGTTCTTTTCGATACACTTGAAATGAAAAGGCTCGATAATAATTGGTTTAATATTGTAATATAGTTCGATGAGCCGGGATAACGCCCAGGGTGTGCCGCGTTTCTTATAGAGCTGCGGCGCCAAGCTGATCAATTGCCGTTTCTTATCCAGGGGCCAATTTTCATCATAGGCGATGGCCAACCATGATGACAGCCAGTGAATGAATTCCGCCGGCACGGACCCGGGGTCCATGTACTTTGTAAATTGAAATATCTGCCCTTCTTTTTGCGCCAGGAAACTCTCAAAAAGCCGGAGAAACCGCTCTAAAAATTCCTTACTATCTTCATCCTCCTGGTAGATTTCAGGCAAATAGCGCAAATAAGTGACGACCGGGAAAACAACTTTTAAACTCCTGATCAAAGGGGTGCTCCAACCGTTCTCATCGCCGGAAAGTTCTATTTTGAAACGGATATACCGCCCTACGGCCTCTTTTAATAATGCATCGGTTGGGTTCACGATGGGGTCCTGGACGAAAGGCCCATCAGGCCCGGGTTCATCGTCGGAAGCGACATAAGACAAGGTAACCCGCGTGTTGGCAGGGATGTCCGCATCCAATATTATTTTACTCCAGCGGCAGCCAGCCTGAGTGCTGTCGAAAACCTGGCCGGTATAGGTCCCGGATACGGCGTATTTAACTCTTTTGGTCAATTGGAGTATGCCCCGCGCCCCCCCCGGTATCTCTACCGAAGTTTGTTTTTCAAACCCTAAAAAAATATGATCACTGCTCTCTACGGTCAAATTCAAAAATTGCGCGCCGGACTCGAAAGGAATTGACAGCGTTTGTTTGAGAATTCCCTCCTTATCGTACATGAGGATAATCCTCTTTTCGGGCTGTAAAATGTAAATATTGGTATCTCGGTCCGATGCAATATCCGCGGCCCCCTTCAATTCGTTCACTACCTCCTTCAAATCCCATTCCCACCCGGTCTTGTATACTTGTTGATTCTCTATATCCAGGACATACAATAGCCCATCCCCACATGACGCTATCCGGGCATTAAAAGGAATTTCTCTTTCCCTGCGAATCTGGCCGTTCACCCGGGCCACACAATACAGCTTCCACCCGGTTTCACCCCCAGGTTTCATCACTTCATCCACGATATATAAATCGAATTCATCAATGGCAATGGAAATCGGTTTCTCAAATGGAATATTCGTCATCCAACGGGAATACGTGTTCGTGATATCGAAAAGTAAGACGTTCTTTTTATTTTGATCCAGGATATATAACACCCCGCACGCATCCCGACCCAACGACACAGGAACCACTGAAGGCGGAATAATAGTATCTTCATACGTGTACTCGCTGGATTTGTTTAAGGTTATCCCTTCATCCCCGATGAGAAGATTTCCATCCGCTGTACCCTCCGCCCATAACGGAAGAGTATTGATTATAAAAAAATTGGTTTCAATGTTATTCATCACTCTTACCTGCCTTATTACGGAACTTGCGTCTTCACTTGCCCGGGAACCACCACCTGGATCATCCCCCCCCATTGACATATCAACTTGCAACTATTATCCAACGCTGGCATATTGGAAACTAATACCGTCGGCGCACCAGGAACCCAGGGCGACGCTGTCACCGGTATACACGGCTGCGGTGTTAATACCCCGGATGCAGCCGCTGTCGCGGCAGCCACCGCTGGATTACTCACCGTCGTACACATCCCAAACGGCGCTATATTCACCATGGGCTTGTTGTCCATTATAGTGGCCATGGGCTGCGATGTCGTCATTACCATTTTGTCAGGCAATACCGTCAACGTCCCGGGCGCTGCGCCAAAACTACACTGCAGCGTCGCTCCATTACATACTGCTAATGCCATTATCGATTCCTTTTGCCCCCGGCGGCCAGGGACCTTTTCGAGAAAAGGTCCCTGGACCCCCAAAAGCTTTTATTTATTTTTACACTTTGTCTCCGAACCAATAACCTCTACCTGGTGCGTCCCCGGATAAACCAAACTCAATGACCCAATAATGATATCACCACCCCGCTTCTCAAATAACTTCCCCACCGCGGAAAGTGATAAACCCATCACACAATCCACACCATCTACCCCCTCCAATACCTCATTAACCTCCGACCGATACACCGCCCTACCAAAAGGCCACCCGCCGGAACCACCGGAACTACCATCCAAATCCAAAGGCGATAAAAAATCATCCAACGCCTCTTTTATCCTATCCTTCATCTGCCCGGACTCGAAACCATCTTTAATCTTTACTCTTACTGTTACTGAAATCCCAATATAATCGGGATCACATACTTCGATCGACGTCGTAATAAGCCGATGCATATCCAGGTAACGACACACGGCTTTCTTGAAACTCCGCGAAGGCACAGGACATTTCGCAAAACTATAGGGGATCGGAATAAGAATTGTTTCATTTTCATTACCCGACTTAGCATCTCGCGGAAACGCCACAACCCGCGCGACCCGCAAACCCGGAGTCTGCTTCACAATATATTCATAATCCTCCTCCGTCACCGCCGTGTACGGGATAGCCAGGTCTTTTTTAAAACGGATAAACGCATTGTCAATGGTCTCCTCATCCCTCCCTTCATATGCAGGAAACGGGTTGGTAACCGTAATCCCATCCGTTAAA
>JAUPLE010000495.1 GCA_030837085.1 Acidobacteriota bacterium
ATCAGGTGCCCTTCCGCTCTTACACTCGCTTCTCACCGTCTCATCTTCTTTTTTTCCTATCTGTGTTCGTCCGTGGCTTTCTTTTCTACTGGTAGTTGCGGCTTAAAATTCAAAAAAAGTATACGTTTTTATAAAAGTGAACAAAAAAATCCGCGATATATTGTAAAATAACAGTGGAACATCGCGTATTGTTAATCTGGAAATCGTGCGAAAGTTATAAGATACGTGAAGCCGGGGAAGTAACTGTAATATATTAAGGGGGAAGAGATGGCAAGGTAAATAAGATGTATGATCCGGAAGGGTCGAAGTCCGTGTTTTTTATATTTCCATACTCTGGGTGATTTTCCGTTTTTTCAACCACTTTCCACTCCATGGCCCGGTAAATCTCGATCATATCTATCCATGGTTTCTGATTTCTATTTAGTTCATCGATCAGTAATTGAACGAATACCGATCGACCTGGGACCCTTTCCAAACCACCGGAAGTGAGTACTTTGCGAGAACATTTATCGAATGTTTCCTGCCAATATTTTTTCTCCTCAATGCCATTGGAAATACGATGGTCCTCATCCAGAAGAGTCGCGGCAAAACAGGAGTCTGAAACAATGAGAATATGGTTGGCTTTGATTTTATTAATCAAACCGGACAGCTCTGAATTACTAATCCAGTATGACCTGGCATCCATATCATTCCCCCCGTTATAAGGTATCCAATAACCGTTCCAATCTTCCTCTTCAAATGAATACCCATGCCCACTGAAATAGATAAAAAGTGAATCGTTTTCTTCCAATTGATTCTCCCGGCCCGCCTGGAAACCGATAAGGCAGTCTCTTATTGCTTGCTTAGTGGCCTGTTTGTTGTATAATTCTATAATTTCGTCGAAATGATAGCGGCTAACCAGCACTTTCTTTAATTGTAGGGCTTCGCTTACAGGCCCCTGTAGTGGGGGCCATTGGAGATAATAATCGATGGCGATTAGGAAGAGATGCTGCTTGCCCGTTGCTATGCTGGCCGCCGGATTATTACCGCTGCTGTGAACGCAATTCGGGATGATCCTACTCCCGGCTTCTCCCGGTAAATACATTAAATAAAAAAGGCCAACGGACAATAAGCATGTAAGGAACTTCTTCATTGTGTCCCGTCTATGGTAATTGAAAACTGGATTGTGCCCCAGTGTTTTCTATTCCCTCTCCCCGCCATCATAAAAGTCTCCTGTGTAAGGAGAGCCAAATCGATGGGGGCTTCGGTTGCGATCAGCCTGATGATTTCCCTGCCCGGCCTGTCCAGGAGTAATAATACGATGTTTTTTAAATCCAGTTCGCAGCCGGCAGGGAGCAATGCTCTTTGCCGACGGTCTCCGGGAGAAGGAAAAATCGCTTCAGCCCCACCGTTTTCCATTATGTCCAGGAGATAAATATAACAATCCCGCCCACTGTTGTTCTTTACCTGGAAAGTCAAAAGGCTGCCGGCAGGGAAAACCTGTTTTTCTTCTATTTCAATCGGGCTGAATACACCACACTTCTTAAAGAACTCCTGGCTGTCCGGCAACTCCAGGTAAATTCCCGACGCTTCGATCCCATCGACATTCGCCTGTACTTTTTTTTCTACCGGCTGCCATAATGAAATTGATAGATTTACATCAAAGGAATGAGGAGGGGTTAATCGCTGCAGTCGATTCGCATGGATTGTTTTTTCCACATGCGGCATTAGCAGTCGCAGTTCTCTTTGAATACCGCAAAAAGGTATTTCCACAGCAAAAAAGACAGCGATTAATTCCATGGGAAGGATATTATTTTCTTCAATAACCAGGTCGCCGATTTTAAACTCCCAGGCCTCCTCTGAAATAGCTTCGCTGTAGAACGGTGTGATTTTTGTGATTTCCAGCCGGGGAAGCCTATTAATATCTGTTTCCAATGGGTTATACAAACGGTATATCGACCCGTTACTTACGCCGGAAAGGGAACCGGCTTCAATTCGAACGGCCTTTCCATTGTTCCATATCCTGCTGATCGGGACCCTGGGCCGGTTTTTTTTGCCAACGTTACCAAACACCGGTTTATCTGCGTCCCCTTGAAATTGGGGGTGCTGCTGGTCAAAGTAATTGGAAACCATGATATAAGTTCGTTGAAATAGGTCGCTCCAGGTATCTCCCGGATATGATTGTTTTAATGCATCGATCCAGTACCAGGAAAATAAACCGTGAGTTTCCCCATTAAAGGTCGCTTCAAAAGCCAATTCGTCATCCTGTGCAGCCCCGATTAGAATCCCACCGGCTGCTTCTTTTCTTAATGCAATTTTTGATAATGAGGGATAGTGGCGTTGGTCAGGCGAAACAGATCGGGCGGATAATATATTTCCCCTGGTGACGCTGGCTGAATAACAGGAATCGGAGATGATTACGACATTGTCGGTTTTTTCCAAGATTGGTTGCAGCCATTGGTGGAGTTCATCGTCGGTGATATCATAGCGGTCTTTACCTTTCATATGGGGGCAGCGGGAGCCGTAGG
>JAUPLE010000496.1 GCA_030837085.1 Acidobacteriota bacterium
ATCCAGGAGGATGACGTCGTAGGATATGTTTTTGATAAGGGATGGGAGTTTATGAGGGTCTTTTTCCGTGTGCACCAGTTCCACGTGTTGTTTGAGAAACAATCGCGCTGCCTGGAGGACGTCTTCGTCGTCGTCCACCACCAGTATTTTGCCGAATTTTTTATCCATTGAATGGTCCGGTCTACCCTACGCCGCTGTGCCCATATATATATCTTCATGCCCGGAAAAAATCAGCGCCAATTTGATCAAGGTGGTTTTTTCGATATTCTTAAGGAATTTTTGATCGAAACTGTAACGTTTCAATTGTTCCTCTGCCGCCGTTTTTAATTGTTGAATCTCCGCATCCGCGGGCGTGACGCCGGATTTTATATACTTAATCTCCAACAAATACGAGTACTTTATCCCCTCATAGCGGGCAAGAAACGGCTCCATGACGATATCCGCATACCCTTTGTTCAGTTCTTTTTCACTGTGAATGATGTAGAGGTCACTCAAGCCCAGGTACACATTCAAAAACGCCTGGATGGATTTCTCGCCGGTAATCAAGTCCCTCAGGCTCATACTTTCCCGCATTTTCCCGGCGATGTATTTCAATAACGGCTCCCATTCGCCTTTCAGCGCCATTCCCTTCATTAATTGATGATATTTATATAAATCCAGTGTAAAGACTTCGGTTTCCTCATAGGCTTCTTTGATATAATCATAGAATAAACGGCGGGCGGTTTCATTGGGAATTTGCAGCACCAGGTCCGTCGCCCTGAATTCTTTTATGGTCAGTAACCCGAAATAATATAATAAGGATATGAAGTTTTCCCTGGAGGGCAACTTCTCTAATGGGAACCCTTCCTCGATATTCGACTCGATCTCTCCTTTTTCGATAACCTCTTTTAATCGGTCGAAATTGCCGTTGGTGGTTTTCTTTTGGGCCTGATCGATTAAGATAAGATACCTTAATTTCCCGTAGTCGATTCTTACGTTCCTGTCGATTAAGTTATTGGGAAGTTCCTTTTGCGGCATATAATTATCGAGGAAGTACAATACCATATCGGGATTATAGAGGATTGCCTCATCTTTTTTCGAGAATCGATAGTTGCCGTACCATTGGGTCATGATTTCCAGCAGGTATTCGGTGGAATGATAGATCATCCCTTTTGTACGGTAATATTCGATCATTTGGACGACCTCGTCTTTGGTAAATCCCAGCGCCCGGCTAAAAGCCGGGTATAGGGAAATGTTTTTGCCGATATTATAACCGCTGGTCACGTCGTCCATGGTGATAGGCGATACTCCGGTTATAAAGGAGCGGGTAATGGGCGAATCCATGCTGCCGGTTCCACTCTTTATTACATTAAAAAAGGAGCGGAAAAATCCTGTCCCGTGGGTAAGTTGGTGATAGGCATCTTTGCCCCTGGTGGATAGGATGTTGTTGGAGAAGTTATCATACTCATCGATAATCAAAAGAAACTTCTGTCTAGTCTCCCTACAGAGAAAGAGTAGGCTGGTCAAAGTATCGGAAGCTGAACGGCTTTCTTCGACTAATTTGGCGTAATAGTCTATTTTGTTGTAGGTTGAAAGATAATCATAATATTTTTGAATGAAAGCCACGGCGCTGCCGTTAACCAGGTTTAAGAAAGATGCTTCGACTTTATCGGGGCCCGGGTCAACGGCGGAGAAATTAAGGATCAGCGCCAGGTATTGGCCCCTTTCAGTGGTGGGGTGGTCATATATCCATGTGCCTTTGAATAATTCCTCGAAACGGTTTTTATAATGGACGTCGTAATAGGCTTGCATGATGGCAAGCGACAGGGACTTGCCGAAGCGCCGGGGCCGGATAAAGAACAAGTAGCGGCCGGTATCTTCCAGGAGCTTTAATAATGGGGTTTTGTCTACGTAATAGTAGTTCTCTTTCCGGATAAGACCATAATCCGACATCCCGTAAGGGATTCTTTTGATTGTATCATGCTTATCTTCCGAGTTCATTTGGATTCCTTTTATTTATATCCATGAGTGTATTATACAGGAATCTCACATTTTTTTCAAACTTATGGCTGCAATGCCAGTAGCCACTAAGGCACAATGGCACAAAGAAACACCAAGGGGGTTATTATTAAAAAAACGATGCGCTTCCCACTTGCTAATCACCTACCTTTTTGTCTTTTGTTCTTGTGTTCCGTGTGTTCCGTGGGCAACTTCGGATTTTATCCTCGGCCACGGACGAACACAGACGGACACGGAGAGGGAGAATTTTGTCATCTGCTTCCAAGGAATTCATCGCAAAACCTTTATGGATAACATTTTACCCGGATTAGGATTTGATCCAGTTCCGGGATCGATTAGTACAGGTTACTGCACGATCAATTCAGGTTGCTGCACAATCGATTCCGGTTGCTGCTGGACCATTTCTGATTTCTGCACGATCAATTCAGGTTTCTGCTGGACCATTTCTGGTTTCTGCGTGATCGATTCTGGTTTCTGCTGGACCATTTCTGGTTTCTGCACGATCGATTCAGGTTGCTGTTGATCTATTTCAGGTTACTGCAGGACTGATTCTGGTTTATGTTGGACTGTTTCAGGTTTCTGCGCAATCAATTCGGGTTGCAGCATGGTTAATCCAGTCGTTGTATCGGTACTCTCGGGAAATAGTATCCTTTTCGTTGAGATATATGACCATTTTATGGTATCTTCCGGTAGGCTTCCGCAACACTCCGCAAAGTCTACATCATATCCCGGAAGGTTTTCTCAAAACCCCGGAAAAGTTTCCAAACGTCGTGCAAACTTTTCCAACGCCCCCATCTTGGGGAAGGCATTTTTTTGTCTGCCCCGTTATTACTCTCACTTTAATTAGATTCCCCCGAAAGGGGGGCCGCTATTACCATCATCATCTTATACGGGCCATTTCCCTGAATCAGGATTTCATCGCTTGGTCCATACATGCAATTCTTGTTTCTCAAAATCCAGGGAAATGATATGAGAGGTATTGATGTCCTCTTCACCATATAAACTACAG
>JAUPLE010000050.1 GCA_030837085.1 Acidobacteriota bacterium
GGTTTCGTCGTCATTAATGTTCACCGCCAACGCCGTCTGATGCACAAAGGTCTTCTCATGCCGGTAAAGCACTGTCTCCCCTCCCAGTTTCAACGCTCTTTCGGCGCCCAACTCGACCAGCTTAACGGGCGGCTCGTAAGCAGCACCCAGCGTCTGTTTGGCTTCTTCCGATGCATACGGACACTGCGATATATCCGCTTTCCGCGCCGCCAATTTCATGGCAAACGCTAAACACGTATTCGATCCACATTCCTTACAATTGGTCTTTGGTAATAATTTCTGAATCTGTAATCCTGTTAATGCCATAATTGTCTCCGACGGCCAGGGGCTCTTTTTAAAAAAGCCGCCCCTGGACCCCGCAAAAATTTTTGTTTATTTACTTTTTTTCGTTGTTCATCATCTTAGTTATTGTTTCTTTTAACTTTACCGCGGCATCGGGGTGATACATAATGAATAAATCTCCTCCTGCATACAAAAGCGCCATCGCCGTCGCTAACTCCCACATGACCGCCCGATTAACCACACTTCCCCACGCCGGGAACTCCTGCTCCGCCGCTTTTAACTCTTTTATCTTGATACACTCCTGCCCCGGCGTCACTATCATCGGACCCGCCAACATCTTATCCCCATTCAACGCTGTCATCCGTATCCGCTCCATCACGGAATACGTGTATTCAATACCATACCCCGCCGCACTTGACAACGGGTCCATCACTATCTGACCAGGCTTGATCTCCATATTGGTAAGCAAAATATTCATCTGCTTGGCAATATTTACATCGATAGGACTCTGCGCCACAATTGAATGATGATACGCCAACGCCGCCCCAGCTATGGTCCGGTAATTGTCCTGCTCCACCCAATTAAGAAGAAGATTCTCCCCGGCACACGCCTGCGCCACTGCTTTTAATACTTCATTGTTACTCTCATAATGACTGTGCCCGGTGATAATCAACGGTACATCCACCGCGGCCAATACGTCCTTAACCAATTGCACCGCCTGCGCCGACGTTCGCCCTCCCCTCTCGGGATGCGTCCCATCCAACCGCACACTAATTAAATCAGCCCCATACTTCTCAACACATACCCGAGCCATTTTCACGGGATCGGCTAATAAATCTCCATAAATCTCCCTGAGAACGACCGGGAATTTCTCCGATACACTGTCGAAAACCTCCATCGCCACCAACGGCCGATGCGGCATCCGCCCCTCCCAATGATGAAACGGCATACACGTCTCTCCTCCAATCGTATACGTTTTCCCACGAGTCCCGCCTTCGGATTTGAGCGCACCCAACTTCACCGTCCATATGGGAACTTCATGAATTTCTTTGCGGATTTCAAAGGCCGTCACCCGACCGATTCGTTCCGCCGCTGCCGGGACAACCACTTCGACTTCCTTTTTCTCTTCCTTTTCAACGGCAGGCTTTACCTGGCTCTCAATAACCGGCTCTTCCACCTGGCCGAGAAACTTCTGGCTGAGAGTACGAATGATATCGCCAACGATTTCTTTGGTCATGGAGGCTTTTAAATCTTGAACCACTTCCCTGGCCACCTGCTCTTTAATCTGGGCAATCAAATCGGGGGTAATGGTCTGCTGCGCTTGCTCCACCACCGGCGCCGCTGCTAATGTTGTTGCCGCAACCGTTGTTTCTGCTTCGCGCCGGGGTTCCTCGACTTTTGGGGTGTCAGTCGGGGCCTTTGCCGTTGTTTCTACGGGCGCGGATTCCATATGAACACTCATATCATCCATAGTCAATGCCGGGTGCCCTACTTTTTCCATGAACTCCCTGACGGCATGGGGTTCGATGGCAATGGTTTCATCGGCAATCTTAGCCATCAGGTCCGGAGCCCCTTGTTCCTGGAATCGTTTATTCAAATCGGCTGCCAGCAGGTCTTTGAGTTCTTTGGGCATCCACACCAGGCGCTTATGTCCGCCCTCGGCAAAGAGGAATTTCCGGGAAGTAATAAAAACTTTCCCGCAGCCCATGAACCCGGGGGTTTGCTGTCCACCGCCCACATTCCCGGCTAAAGAGGAGAATTTCATGCCCACGGGAGTCTCGCCCTGGAACTCGCGGTTCACCACCATGACGCCGCTGCATTCGGGCACATACGCGCAAATGACTTCAAAACACCCGCAGCTTGTCATGGGCCGGTCCATAATGGAATAAGCGGAAAAACTGGATACGGATTTATGACTGTTGGTATAAACGTAATCGTCCACTCCTTTCCAAACACCTTTTATCGGATCGAGACATTCGCCCTTTTTGACCGGCTGATTAGGACCGGTTTCATTGATTTCATAGGCCGCTTTGCCGTCCAGCCAGTTATAAGCCCCACAAAGTCCCAATCGTTCCGGCGTGATCATACAGACATGATTGGGGGCAAAGGATTGACACAGAAGACAGGAATAAAAGGTCTCGACGGATTCGTCGGTCATGGATTCGAGACGGCGGTTCCGTTCGTCATAGACTTTTAAAGCAATGGCCAGCCGTTTATCCACTTCCTCTTTATCGGTAATCATGGTAACCTTGACTTTGTCTACGATGGCGGGGTATTCGGAAAGGAATTTGGCGTGGATGATTTCGCCGTAATGTTTCAAACGGAGTCCACGGGCAAAACCGCTTTTGGAAACGCGGGTCCATACGATATCCCGTTGTCCCATATGCCAGATGCCTTCGGCGCCGTTTAATAAATGGTGCACCTGTCGTTCGAGAATGGGTTCGAAATCGGGCTGCATTTTTCGGCCGGCCACTTCGATCCAGATGGCCAGGGGTAAGGCGCTGCCTTCTTTCACTTCATCGATGTCCGGGCCGATGACCTGGATTTCGCCGTCATCGATGCGGTCCAATGGGACGGAAGTAACAAACTCGAAAGCCGCGGTTTTTTGCCCGCCGAATTCGACCTGCATGTCTTCTTTGCGGATACGCTCGCCTTCAAAAGCAGGGCCATAGGGCACGGGGATGGGAACTTTGGTGATATTGATCTTGCAGCCCCGGACTTCCAGCGCTTTTTCGATCATGTTATCGATGGGCACGTTGGAAACAACGTGTTCATAAGTACAAATACCGGTGGGGAGTATCTGGCCGATATCGGTTTCAGCGATGGTGGGGAACCCGAAATTAATTGCTCCCGCGGCCTGGGCGTGTTTTTCGTCGTCGATGGGGCCGAAAGCGAGGACAAAAGCGAAGACTCTATTTTTGTTATAGCTGAGTATTTTGTGATAGTCGCCCGGTTTGGCGCCGCCAAAGGAAAGGGCGGCGCGGGTAGCGAAACCCAGCGCATGGATACACGAGGTAACGTCGTAACCGAATGGGACCAGTCGCGTTTCCCAGCCTAGTTGGATGCCTTCTTCCCGGAGTTGTTGGGCCATGGATTTACCGTCGGCGCCAGCGGCGAGGAATACGTAGAGGTTTTTCTCTTGTAATTGGCGGGCGATTTTAACGGCAATTTCATTGCTGGGACAGTAGCCGACGCAAGCGGCGAAACCAGGGGCAGTGCCGTCTACGAATTCGATGCCCCTTTCGCGCATGATAACGTCATTGGCCGCACCCAGCCAGGGGTTGCCGTCTTCCGGCGCAGCGCCGGTGCTGTATGGGAGCGGGTCCTGGGTATATTTTATGGCTTCGATGATCTCATCGGCGAATAACGCGGCCATGCCTGCGTCCAGTGTGTTGCCGAGGTAAGGAAGGTAGAGTTCATCGCTGGGGATGGGCGGCAGGAGTTTGGTGGCTTCTTGTAATAGTTCTTTTAGTCCCTCAAGGGTTTCGATTTTCATGCCCAGCATCCCGTGGGAGATGGGCAGGTAATAAGCGGTATTGGGAAATTTGACCGCCGTGTGGGGCGGTTTCTCCGCTAGTGCTTGTAAAAGTTCTTGTTCCGCGCGGGCTACAAGTTTATGCGCGCCGCGTATCGCTCTTGTTGCAATTAATTTCGACATAATATTACCTCATTATATGGATTAATAAATAATGCCTCCGGCGGCCAACTTTTTGAAAAAAGTTGGACAAAAACTTTTGTTATGGGTAATAATCAAAAATTTTTGGAAGTCCAGAAACCTTTTTATAAAAAGGTTTCTGGCCGCCGGAGGCATTCTTCTCATCATATTTCTAACTCTCTTCTCATATCCATATCATATAAGACACGTTCTTTGCCTTTTTCAATACCCAATTTCTTACGTTTTTTATTTATATGATCGATAATCAGACCGGCCATTTTCCCTGGGTCCGGCTCTACTGCCCACATGCCGCCGAAAACGGTCTCTAATTCTTTAAATATATAATCGGCAAACACTTTGCTGCCATGAACCGGCAACCCGACCCCAAATACGGTATACACCCCCGAAGCGACAAAATAATGCCCAATGGCTATGGCTTTTTCACTCATCCATTCCGGGGCCGCGCCAGCCACCGGCAGATCGGAAATATCTTTCCCCAACCCGCCGGTTTTCACCATTTCGGACAACGCAATGAGAATCCGGCTGTTATCGACGCAGGAGCCGGAATGAAGCACCGGGGGAATACCAACGGTTCGACACACTTCGGCCAGGCCTTTGCCAGCGTATTTATCCGCGGCCTCAGGCGTAAGGAACCCGGCCTTGGCGCAGGCAATGGCAGAACAACCGGTCTGAACCACCAGGATATCATTAGCGATCAATTCCTCCACCAGGCTCACATGAACGCGGTCGTGGGGAACTTTGGGGTTGCCGCAGCCCACCACCCCGGCGACGCCTTTGATGCGGCCGTTGATGATGTTATCGTTCAGCGGTTTGTATGACCCGCGGAACCGCCCGCCCAACATATAAGTAATGGCTTCGTGGCTGAATCCGGCAATCAGGTCCATTTTTTCCTTGGGGATATCGACGCTCTTCCGGTTAGGGAAATTCAATATGGCGTCTCTGACGATATCTTTGGCCAC
>JAUPLE010000497.1 GCA_030837085.1 Acidobacteriota bacterium
GAAGCGACTGAGCCCTTCACCGTCCGGTACGGGTATGTGGAGAATTTCGTCCCGCAAGTTTTACCCGCTTACCGCGAAGGGGAAGTGTCTATCGAATTCACCATTTCCAATACAGGAGAATTGCCGTTTAAAGACGCGGTTCATTTCGAGTTATTCCAATTGGGAAATCCCACGCCGTTGTATACGGCTGATAAAACATACAACCTGTATCCCGGGGAGCAGCCCATAACCGACGCATTAGGGTTCAGCCTGGCTCCCGGCTCTTACGAATTACAATACAAAACCGGCAAAGGCGTCCCGCGGAGCGTCCCGGTTAATGTCCTTCCCTCCGGGATCGGCCAGTTCTCCATAACGCCGGAAATCAAGTATCCCGCGGGACAGGTTCAAATCCCTTATACACTGCAAAACATCGACGCCGGCCAGGGAGAATTCACCCTTGTGTACCGGTTATTTATCGACCCGTCGGCTCCAGTGTCCAGCGGGACATTGAACCAGTGGGTCGACGCCGGGCAGTCCCTTTCGGATTCCATAATCCTGGCGGTCCCCCAGCCCGGGAACTACACATTGGCAGTGACCTGCGTAAAAATCCCCGGAGGGGAGCAAATCATTCCCGTACGGGTGTTGCCCGTCAAGCAAACCACGGCGGTGGTGGAGGCTCAGCCGGTGGCGAACGGCGTCCTTCCCGTGACCGTGAGAATCGAGAACACCGGTCATGAAGTGTTTTCCGGGACTCTTATCGTCGAAGCCGACGGGCAGCGATATGAAGAGCCGTTGACAGTGGATTCGGATCGTGTTTTTCAGACCGATTCCAGGCTGGATACGGGGAACTTCAGCCCCGGGGACCGGGAAGTAAAAGCGCGGATAATCGACGCGGAGGGGAACACCATGTCCGAAAGCGTTCGGGTAGTGACGGTAAAAGCCGCCGATATCGTGTTCGTGTCCGCCAATAACGGGAACCCCATCGAAATCGGTCCCGGCGGGTACGCCGACGCCGCGGTAAAGTTGAGAAATAACGGGGACCGGAGCGGGGAAGCAAGTATCCGTTTCCGGGCTTTCGACACCCTGGACGATACGCGGCAAGTCCTATTAGCGCCCGGTGAAGAAATCCAATTAACCGGGATTTATATCGACGCGTACGGGGATATCCCGGAAGGCAATTACCCCTGCCGGTACACCCTGACAGGCCCGGGAGTCGCGGGTGGATTCAGCGAAGGAAATATCCCGTTCCACGTCAGCGGGTTAAAGACGGATGTTTCCGCCGCATTGGATCGTCAATCGTATCAGCCCGGCGAGAGCGCCCTATTAACCATCGATGTATCATCCCCTGATGTTATAAGCGCCCCCGTTCCATTGGAAGCCGTCGTCAATTGGGGCAATTTCAGCGAGGCGAGGAAATTCTCATTGACCTCCGGCGGTCCCGCTTCGCTGGCCTTTAACTTACCCATCCCGGACCAGTATGTTCCCGTAGGAAAAATATTTTATGGAATTTACCGGGAAAGAGGACGGGGTATCCATTTGAATGATATTTATATCCGCGTCAACAGCGCCGGTGTATCCATAATCCCGGACAAGCAAGTGTACATGCCCGATGAGATCATCCACGCGCTAGTGGAAAGCGAGCAATCGGGGACATTGACCGCGGAGATTTTCGATCAAACGCAGACCATCACGATAAACGGGAGCGGGACGCTCCAATTCGCCATCCCGGCGGACACACCCGGGGGGACCTATTCGATACGATGGAGCTTAACCCCCGGCGATCCCCAGGGCGAAATGAAATCGGGCGGGGCGCCGCTGGACGTGTCGGGCCTGGTGGTAAAAGTCGCGAAGTCGGAACTGGAAAAAGGCAAATACGCCCCCGGTGAAATAGTAAAAGCGGCGCTGCAATTGGAGTCCAACCAGGACGCCGGGATATCGTTATTATCCTGGTCCGTGACGCCGTCCGAGGTATGGGAATACTGGGGCCGGCAGGAGTTGACCGTGACCGGGGCCGTTCAATCCGCCGCGCATATCGAGCATAGTTTGAACACCACGGAAGCGGGCACACATCGGTTGGTGTACGGGCTTTACCAGGGCGATGTGTTAATCGCTTCCGGGTCGATTTCCTTTGATTGCGGCGACGCCGTATTGCTTGGACTTTCCACCGATAAGAGCGAATACAAAAACGGCAATGAAAATGTAAAAACCAGGGTCGATTATTTCGGCCAGGGAAACGCCCAACTGGAATTGTATCTGGATAATGAAAAAGCCAATGACCAGGGGCTCACGCTCAGCGGCGTGGGGAGCGTGGAGATTACCCTGAACAGCGGCGGTCTCACCGGTGGAGCGCATAATCTCAAAGCCCTATTGACCAAAGACGGGTTAACCTCAACCAAAACCACGGGGTTCATTTACGGAAGCAACCTGCCCGACCTGTCAATTAACCTTGAAGAGACCTCGAACGACGGGTTGAATTACACATATAAGCTGCGGGTTGTAAACAGCGGGAAAACCGCGTCCGCCGCCTCGACATTATCCTTTACGGACAATGGGTCGGTCGTGGAAACCAAATCCGTGTCCGGTCTTGCGGCGGGTCAGTCCGAAGAGGTTGTGATAGACTGGAGTGGGAGCGGCAAAGCCGGGGCGCATACCCTCGTGTTTACCGTGGACCCTGGCAATGCGGTGAAAGAATTCTCCGAGACCAATAATAAACTGGAGATTACGCGAGAAGTCCCGGCGCTGGTGTACACCCTGGAAGCGCAGCCGCAGGTATTGGCGGCCAATACCACGGCGACGTTCATCACCCGACTGATTAACAACCAACCAGCGGCGTTGGCGTTGTCATTGGAAATGGCCTTGACCAATAATGAAACAGGGCAGGAAATTTTCCAAAGGACCAAAACCGAGGAATTGCCCGCGCTTGGGTCCAAAACCATCTCCGACAATTTTAACGCGGGGATATATCCCGCCGGGGAATACACGCTTCGGCAGGTAATTACCGGTGGAGATATCGATATGGCCCAGGAGACCTGGATTGTTATCAGTCCCACCAAAGCCATGACCGCGAACCTGGCGGTTACGCCCCTTACTGTTCCTTCCGGCGTGGAAACCGATATCCGGTTGACCATGCAATTGAAAAACACGGGCAATATCGCGTTGGAAAACGAGCCCCTCATCATCGAGGTGTATCATAACGAAGGGAATGACGTGGTGAAGACGGAAGAGACGCAGGTAACGCTTGCGTTATCGGAAGAGAAAACCGTAACCCGGAGTATCCTGGTAAACCTGGTGGAAGGGAGTTATGAAATCCGGTTAAAATACGATGAGGAAGAGATCGCGAATGTGGTGATCAAAGCGGCGGCGGCGGTAGAATCGGAGAAAGTCGTTCATATCAAGCCCAGGGTATTGGTCATGAATTTCAACCTGGCGTTATTCAACCGGGCTCAACCGGACTTTGTATATGCGGTATTAAACGCGGGCCGGGTGGAGTATGACACGGGGCAAGGGATAATCGAATCGTACGTCAAATGGCACAAAAATTACGCCAATATGAATATCGTTTTTACCGGGATGTTGGGCCGCAATATCCGCGCTGAGTTAAAAGAGAGGGTATGGCGCGGCGAAGGGTTGATCGTCGTTTGCGATAATCCCATCCAGTCGCCGGACATGGAGGAGTTTCTCGGTGTGAGGATAAAACCCGTGGGCGGCAATTCCGGTGAAACATCGATCCGGCTGCTTCCGGGAGAACTCACCGCCGGGGGCGACGCCGAATTAATGGTGAAGAACCGATTGGCCTTTACCGGGATTGGCAGCGATGTAAAAGTAGCGGCGGAAACCGCGCGCAAGAAAGAGCCGGTCATGGTGTACCGCAAATTCGGGAACGGGGACATCCTGGTAATATGTGTTCCGCTGCAATTCAAGAGCGGGGCCGGGGTTGTTTCGCAGCTCATACTGAACGCCGTAACCCGGTTCAGTCGCGATGTGTATACCCAAAGTCCCTTGACCCGGGTATTACCCATCGCTATCACGTTGAACAACCAAAGCGACCGTGAAATACAGTTGACCGTAAAGGAACTGCTCCCTTACGGGGTGGAGGGATATGACTATACGCCCAACCCCGAGCCCGGAGAGGAGTTGAAATGGAATATCGCCATACCCGACGCAGCGAAGAAATCCATCGATTACTGGTTGAAATTACCGGATAAGATCAACAGTTACGACGTAAAGACGGAGATATATGAAGGAGAATCGAAGTTGGAAGACGTATCGCTGTCGTTGGAAGTGTCGCAGACCGTCATGTCGCAGATCACTGAATTGGTTGTTGAACTGGGAGCGGTGGAAGCCGCGGGAAGAGACGCGCAGAACATCCGGAAAGCTATAACCAGTTTGGAAGCCCTTAGGGGCCGGACCGGCGAAGGAATACCGGAACATTTGCGGAACCTGTGGGATTCGACACGCGCCGCCGGGTATATAGGAAGCGTAAAGGATGTTGATGTGAGCGGATTGAGGATAAAAGCGCAGGAGATCATGATCGCCGTGGGTCGTCGATTTTACGAGAAAGTGACAGCGGAAGGGACGTCGTCGTCGGTATTAAATTCGCTAACGCAGATGATAAACGGAGATTAGAATATCCACGGTTTTACAGTTTATTTTGTTATGGATACATTGGTATCATTAAGGGACTTTGTGAAAGCCCCCTGCATGGCGCGCCTCCGCGGGGGGTATGTCCCCAAACCCCCCCCTATTTTTTTCTTCGTGGTAATTCGTGTAATTAGTGGGCGCGTCTTTATATAAAATGATGAATGATGAATGATGAATGATGAAAAAAAATATGGAAGCGAGGATGCGCGGAAAAACGCGGAAAAAAAATGAGCGGGTAAGAAAAAAACTGGATTTAATGTGAGAGGTTGCTTTTTCAAAACAATTGATATACCATTCAAAAATTTGGAGGGATTATCCAAATATTTGGAAGTAAAAACCGGAGGAAGCGAATTTATCAAGGTGGATAATATGGCATTAAAAATGCAAAGAATATTTCTATTAAAAAATTAATTCATAGGAGGAGCGTCCCATGAGTGAAAAACTTAGTTTAACGACGCTGACCAAAAGAGAGCAAAAAAAGGTAAAAGGTGGAGTTGATCCCTGTTTGTGCGGCTGTTTGTGGAATCCTGATCCGACTGTAAAGACAGATGCACTGAGGAACTATAACAATTCGTATTTTAATTAATTAAGCTAACAAAAATTCCCGGTTTTAGCGTGCCCATAGAGGTGTCAAGAAAGCAAAGTAAAGGTGTACCGGTGTGCTGTTCTTTTGACGGCATACCTCAATTAACATTAACACGTTAAATAGGAGAAAAAAACATGAAAGAAAAACTCAATCTAACAAATCTAACAAAAATGACTAAAAAAGATCTGCAGGAAACAAAAGGCGGTGACCCCCCACCTATTTGCTATTGCGTCTGCTATGTTTATCCTGAGGTAATCGATTACAACGCAGGCAGATTATCTGTAAAATACGGTATAGATTAGTCGGAAGGGTCGAATAGTTTAACTATCTGTAAGCAGCCCTATGGGCCGCTAAAACTGGGTTTTTATAATTATAGATTAAGGAGCATGAAGGGTGAAAATGTTGAAGAGCGGTTTATTATTCAAGAGCAAGCTGCAGAACAAGTACTTTTATGATCGCCGCTGCGGTACATCCATGCTGTGCCATCCACTGCTCTACCTTCTCCTGGAAAAACATAACCGGGGCATCGATATGGCTGCATGGTTCGAAGAAACGGTTTCCGGCGCAGCGGAGACGGTATCACTTGAGGGGTACGGTGCCGTGTCGCGACTGGAACTGGAATATTATTTCCGGAAGTTCACTATTCTCCGGGAGAACGGTTTCTTTGAAGAAACCGATACGGAAAACTTATTGAGCGGACGGCTTAAGCCTGACTATGTCAGGATTGCCCTGGCCAATGTCCAGCAGGTCACCCTGGAGGTCACCGATGCCTGTAACCTTGATTGCGCCTATTGCGGTTATGGTAAATTTTACCAGGATTACGACCGCCGGGAAAATAAGTTTATGAACCCGACAATGGCAAAAACCCTGATCGATTACATCGTAAAATTGGCCGATTCTCCCTTGAATTATTCCCATCAACGGGACATTTCGATCGGTTTTTACGGCGGCGAACCGTTACTCAATTTCCCTTTTATCCGGGAGATGGTCGATTACGTAGGGCAATTGAACCCTCGGCACAATTACTTTACCTTCAGCATGACCACCAACAGTCTACTGCTGGAAAAATATATGGATTTCTTGGTAGAACACAAATTTAACCTCCTTATAAGCCTGGATGGGGATGAATATTCCAATTCCTACCGGGTCTGTAAAAACGGCAGCCCATCCTTTCCTCACATCATGCGCAGCGCCAAAGCGCTTCGGGAAAAATACCCCGATTATTTCAGGGAACATGTCGGTTTTAATGCCGTTTTCCACAATCGCAATTCGGTTTCAGCGCTTCATCGTTTTTTCAAGGAGGAATTCGACATTACCCCCGGTATCAGCGAATTGAACACTATCGGCATCAAAGATTCCATGAAAGAAGAGTTCCGACGCACCTATGCCAATGTTAACGAAAGCCTGCACCAGGCCGAGGATTATGCTTTAATTGAAAAAGAGATGTTTATTCGCCTGCCCAATATCCGTAGTCTCGGCTCTTTTATCGACCAATATACAGGCTTTGGCTACCGCGATTACAACGATCTAATCTCCACCCGGGAAGGGTTGAAGAGAATTCCCACCAGCACCTGCCTGCCCTTCAGCAAGAAGATATTCCTGACCGTGAACGGCAAAATCCTGCCCTGCGAGCGGATCGGGCAGCAGCACGGCCTGGGATGGGTGGATGAACACGGGGTAAACCTTGATTTCGAAAAAATAGCCGACCTTTATAATAGTTATTACGATAAACTCAAAAAACAATGCACTGCTTGCGCCGCTGCCCAGATGTGCCTGCAATGTCTTTTCTACCTGGACATCCAGGCCGACAATCCCCACTGCTCCGGCTTGATGGTGGAAAAAGATTTGTCGGACTTCTTGTCCAGCCATGTGTCTTACCTGGAAGAGAAACCGGAAACTTATACCCGCATCATACAAGAGGTGTCCTTTGAATAATGATAACTCTAATCCCCAGTACTGGTTCTACCTGGATAATTATGTGCATCTTGAAAGGCTCGGAAACCGGGTGTTATTATACAATTCCCTGACTGGAGAAATCCGTGAGTATATGGATAATCAGGAGGTGCTCCACCTGATCGAAAAGCTGCAATCTCCTGAAAACCTGCTGGTAGTGCAACTGGGAGAAAAAGAACTGAAAGACCCGGAAATCTCCGCTTTTGTCCATGATATGCGTAATCTATTTATGGGCGATCTAATCGAGGCCTCCCGGTCTACCGGTAAACCCATACAATTGGCGCCGGTGCTCAAGCTGCACCGGGATGCCGATAAAATGAAGACCGAGTCCTTTCGTTCCGTGGGCGTGAATGTCATGAAATACCTGGACCGGCTGGCCCTCTATGTCAATGATAGCTGTACCCTCGATTGTGGTATATGTTCTTCGGCACGTAAACAATTTTTATGGTGTAATCGGGGAAACACCGGGGCTGAGCTTCACATCGACAAACTCAGGCAGTTGTTCGATCAACTTGTCGGCAGCGACTTGCGTTATGTTCATATCTTAGGCGGGAATATCCTGGCCTACCCCGGTTTGCATGAACTCATCTCTATCCTGGTTGAACACCAATTGAAACGAACTTTTTATATTCATTATTTGAACCTGGCACCCGGGCGTGAAAGCCTGCAAAATCTCGGGTTGACCCTGGACAATTACTCTCAAATGAATGTGTTGGTTAATTTCCCGGTCGATGAAGGCAAACTCAAGATAACCTGCCAAATCCTGGAAAACTTCTCTATCCCGGTGACATTCGCTTTTGCTTTACAGTCAGAGGCGGAATTCACCGAAGCAGAGCGTCTCATCTCCGCACTTTCCATCGATTCCGTGTCATTTCATCCTTTTTTTAACGGCCAAAACCTGGAATTTTTTGAGCAAGGAGTATTTGTTGACCGGCAGAGCCTTTCGGCTGCCAGGCCCAGCCTAAAGGAAATCCACAGTCGACAGGTTATGAATCCTTTCCTTTTTGGAAACCTAACTGTGTTGACGAATGGGGATATCCATGCCGGAATCAACGATTTGCCACTGGGAAACCTTTCAAAGGATTCGATTTACGATATCGTTTACCGGGAGGTATTCCAGGGACAGACCTGGCGGCGTTCCCGTAAGCAGGTTATTCCTTGCCGGGATTGTGTTTTTTCCGCTTTATGTCCACCCCTTTCTCATTATGAATATGCGCTGGGAAAAAACAATCTTTGCCGCATCTGGCCTCTAAACATAGACGGGAAGGCTGCCAACTAAAAAAAACGGTCGGGCATTTAGGTATGTCCAGCCCTTCCTGATTTCTTTCCTATTTGTCCATAAACATGTTCCCGTACGGATAAGACTACAACTAATTACATCATTTGGGCTGCGATAATAGAAACCCAAAAAAAAGGAGGCCCACATGAACAAAAAAAATGTGAAACGTTTCTCGGTAAGGTTGATGGTTGTTTATTTCCTTACAGGAGTTATCCTGGTATTCATGGTGTTTGTATCCAGTCAATGCAAAACAAAAATGCCGCAGATGCCGCCTGTCAAGGTCGCGGCGCCAACGGTTAAAGAACCGATTCCGCCAACATTGCCCACTACCGCTCCTAAAGAAAAATATTATGAGGAAGTGTTTTCTTTCGGATTTGATGATGCCGTAGAAGGAGGCGTCGAAGGCGGTGTAGAAGGCGGCGTTTACGGAGGCGTACTGGGAGCCCCCGGGGGCGACCCCGGAGTAAACCTGGATTCCTCTATAAGATGTGCTCCTTATTCCGCCTTCAATACCGAAGAGTACAACCGTATCTATGAAAACCGCTTCTTAAAAACCCTTGATAATCCTCTCTCTACTTTTTCCATCGATGTGGACACCGGTTCTTATTCCAATATCAGGCGCTATCTCAACGACTACCGGATGCCCCCCAAAGACGCGGTTCGCATCGAAGAGATGATCAACTATTTTGAATACGAGTACCCGGAACCAAAAGACATACACCCTTTTTCTATCACCACCGAAATGAGCTCCTGCCCCTGGGAACCTTCCCATTTACTCCTTCATATCGGGATCCGGGGC
>JAUPLE010000498.1 GCA_030837085.1 Acidobacteriota bacterium
TGCCCTTCACCTCCCCACCGGTACAAAATATGTAACCCTGACCAGGAGTAACGGTATTTTCGATATTCCCGCGGTCCGTGTCGGTGGGCCATATACCATTACCGCCAGTTTTGAAGGCTTCAAGCCTGAAAAACAAGAAGAATTGGCAGTAAAGTTAGGTGAAACCAAGTATGTAACCTTCACACTCCAGTTACAGACAGTGGATGCCGGGGAAGTCGTGGTATCGGCTTCAACTCCCATTATCAATCCTTATCGGACCGGCGCATCCCAGAACGTGGCGCAGAGTTCCATCGAAAGCTTGCCCACCATCTCCCGTTCCTTGAGCGATTTTACCCGCCTTTCGCCCCAGGTTCTTGCCGATGACGAAACAGACGGTGCGTTCAATGCCGGCGGTCGCAGCAGCCGTTACAACAACATCCAGATTGACGGCGCCCAGAACAACGACCTGTTCGGTCTCGGCAGCACAGGAACCCCCGGTGGACAGTCTGAAGCCACTATCATCAGTCTCGAAGCCGTGCAGGAATTCCAGATCGTTTTGGCCCCTTATGATGTTCGCCAGGGTATGTTTACCGGCGGCGGCGTCAATATCATTACCAAGAGCGGCCAAAATAACTTCTTCGGTTCCGCTTTCTTCGAAGGTAGAAACGAGAGTTTCGTCGGCAAAGGTCCTGATAACGCAAAATATAAAGATTTCTCCGAAGCCATCTACGGCGGCAGTTTCGGCGGCGCCTTTATTAAGGACAAACTCTTCTTCTTTGTGAACGCCGAATATAACGCCAAGAAGCTCCCTGAAGATATGTATATTGACGGCAGCGGCGCCGCTCATGACTGGGGTTCCATGACTGAAGTCCAGCGCTTCGTTAGTATCCTGGAAGGCTATGGTTATGACTCCGGCGGATACGACCAGATAGTCAATGACAGGAAAAAATTAAACCTGTTGGCGCGCATCGATTGGAACATCAACGCGAATCACCGTTTGACCCTCCGCCACAGCTATCTCAAATCCGATTATGAGAACCTGTCAAGGTCCAGCAAAACCACTTTCGTTTTAGGCAATGCCGGTATCATTTACAAAACCAAGTCCCATAATACCGTCCTGGAATTAAACAGCACCCTGGGAAATAATCTCCACAATAACCTGCTGCTCAACTATCAAACCATCCGGGATAACCCCACTTACATGGGAAAAGCCTTCCCCACAGTAGAAGTAAGTATTCCCGGGAGTAAAAAATTGATCGCCGGTTCCGAAGAATACCGTCACCGGAACATTCTCAACCAGGACCTGGTCGAAGTGACCGATAACCTGACTCTTTTCAAAGGCAATCATACCTTTGTTTTTGGAACTCACAATGAAATCTTTAAATTCTACAACGTCTATGTCCAGAGGAGTTTCGGAAAGTATGAATTCAAGAGCCTGACCGATTTCGAAAACAAAAACGTTTACCGCTATGACCGTTATTATTCCCTCACCGGCGACGAAAATGCTCCGGCTATATTCCATGTTTTCCAGCTTGGGCTTTATGCCATGGATGAATGGAATATCACCCCGAACTTAAAAATCACTGTAGGTCTCCGCGCAGACGTTCCTTTGATGCCCGATAATCCGCCCTCAAATCCGGCGGTATTAACAGCATTTGGGATTCCCACCGACCAGAATGCCGGCGGCAATATCCTCTGGTCCCCCCGTATTGGGTTTAACTTTGACCCCACCGGGGACCAGAAATGGGAGATTCGCGGCGGCTTCGGTATCTTCTCCGGTCGTAACCCCTATGTCTGGATTTCCAACCAGTATTCCAATACCGGCGTTGACCTGGGCAGATACTATATCACAGCCTCCTCCTCCAACCCCATTAATTTCTTCTACCCCGATCCATTAGGTCAACCTGAAAATCCCTCTGCCAATGCCGTGGGCGATGTCAACCTGATCGATAAAAAATACAGGTTTCCCCAGGTATTTAAAACCAATATCGCCATTGATAAGCAATTGCCTTTCGGATTTACCGGCACCGTGGAATTTATCTATTCCAAAAGTCTCAACGAAGCCCTGTTTCAAAACATCAATATTGAGGCCACCGGCGCCAAAGCCTTTGATGGCCGTCCCCTTTACGGTACTCCCAGCACCTCCGGGTCTTCTTACGGCTCCCCGAAGTACATCAACAAAGCCTTCAAAGATGTTATCCTGATTAAAAATACCAGTAAAGGTTACCAGTGGACCATCAGCGCCCAGTTGCAGAAAGAATGGGCCGGTAACATGATCAATATCGGCTACTCCTTCGGCAAGGCCAGGGACCAATTTGCAGGGACCTCTTCCCGCGCCATTTCCAACTGGGGTTACAATATCACCGAAGGCGACCCCAACAATCCGACATTGGGTATTTCTGCTTTTGATCCCGGACACCGCATCGTGGCAGCCATCTCGAAGAAATTAGATATTTTCCCCAAAGCGCCCACCATCATTTCCATATTCTACAGCGGACGTTCAGGGAAACCTTACAACACCCGGTATTACAACGACTTCAACGGAGACGGCAAGCAAAACGACTCCATCTGGGTACCTGCCAACGAAGGCGATATTATTTTGACCAAGGGCACCTGGGCAGACCTGGATAAATACATTAGCGACGACCCATCCCTGGATAAATACCGCGGGAAGATTTTACCTCGTTATGCCAGCCGTGACAAATGGTATAACGAACTGGATTTCAAAATCAGTCAGCATATCCCCATGCCCGTTTTGAAAGGCCATCGAATCGAGATATACGTGAACCTGAAGAATTTCCTCAACCTGTTGAAAAAGGATTGGGGTGTTTACCGTTATATCACGTTTGATGATGCTCCGCTCACCTACGTGGGAATGGACGCGGCTTCCGGGAAACCCAAATTCGAATTCTGGGGTAATGCCGAGAAAGATAAACGGTACATTATCAACCAGCTTCTGTCCCGTTGGCAGATGCTGCTGGGTATCAAATACAAATTCTAATACCTAACAGTAGCGAGTAGTACCTATTTAAAATAATGAACCCCCCGGCGAGAGCCGGGGGGTTTTTTATTTATAGGCCAAAAGTCCTAGCCTGGGGAAAAAGTACTATTCTAATAAATGAGAATCTTTTCTCAGTGAAAATATTCATTCTTATAACTATAATATTCCCGAGTCTAAAATATAACGGGAACAACTTTAGACCGTCCGACTCAAACAAAAAGGATAAAAAATAGAGGAGAAGAAAAATGAAAACAAGTTTTAACAAAAAACTGTCGCTCAACAAAAGAACCGTGGCTAATTTAAACGTGCGGGAACTGCGCGCAGTAAAAGGCGGTGTACTCAGTTTTGATCCCGGTACCACCTGTAATATGAATGAGACATGCCCCGACACCTGCGGAGCCTCCTGCTGTGAAACCAATAACACCTGTACCATGACCTGCCCTACCATAGATACTTGTAATTGTTATACCTTTGACAGTTGTGACTCTCAGTGTCGATGCTTCACAGATTATTGCTAATAGTATACCCAGTTTTACCCGACTATTGATGCAAAGGTAACGGAAGCATTCCCCCCTCACCTTAAGTGAAACGAATACTTCCGTTACCATTTTTTTTATCCTTCCCTGGGAGAAACAAATTTTAAGAACCGCCTCCTTTTCCCTATTGAAAAACATCCATCCTTAGAGTATAATATCCCCTAAAGCCCGCTAGATAGGGCATTTTAAATAAAAAGAATATGATAAATAGGAGAAAAAAATGAAAAGTACTTTCAACAAAAAACTGTCTATCAACAAAAGAACCGTAGCAAATTTGAACGTGCGGGAACTTCGCGCAGCAAAAGGCGGGGTTGCCACCTATGACCCTGGTACCACCTGTAATTGGGAAGAAACATGCCCCGACACCTGCGGAGATTCCTGCGGGTGTTTTACCAATTATGCTTGGTGTACCTTAAGTTGCGCTGAATCTGTATGCTTAAGGTGCTATACCGATTATTGTTGATGCCCCCCCTTTCTCACGATATAGAGAAAACAACATGAAGAAAACAAACTTCAACAAAAAACTGTCACTCAACAAAAGAACCCTTACTAATTTGAATGCGCGGGAATTGCATGCAGCCAAAGGTGGTGAGTGGTCCTTGACGATTGCCACCTGTTATCTGTATGAGACATGCCCTTACACCTGTGAGAATACCTGCGATTGTGATACCAATCAAATGTTTTGCACGTATTCCTGCGGAAATGGGTGCTACTGGGACACGAATAATTGCCAAAGCGATTATTGTTGATAATCACCCGGTTTTTCCCAAATATTGATGCAAAGGTAACGGAAGCATTCACCCCTCGCCATCATTGAAATGAATGCTTCCGTTACCATTTTTTTTATCCTTCCCTGGGAAAAATGTCTCATTTCCTAAAATGAGAACTTTTTCTTATTGAAAAATATCCATTCTCAAAGCATAATATGCCCTAACAATCCGTTAGGCAGTATAATTCGATTCAAAAATAAAAAACTTAGGAGAAAAAAACATGAAAACGAGTTTTAACAAAAAATTGTCCATTAACAAAAGGACTGTAGCCAATCTGAATTCGCGGGAAATGCGGGCTGCAAAAGGCGGCGTTCTGAGTTTTGATCCCGGTACTACCTGTAATTGGAATGAGACATGCCCCGATACCTGCGGAGATTCCTGTGGTTGTGAAACCGCTTACCAGTGGTGCACATTAAGCTGCGGCGAATCTGTATGTGATAGGTGCTGGACAGATTATTGTTAATAAACAAACGGTTTTAGCCAAATATTGATGCAAAGGTAA
>JAUPLE010000499.1 GCA_030837085.1 Acidobacteriota bacterium
GAAAAATGGGATTCACAATATCGAGATAGATTTAAAAGAATTCGAGCAAAGGCACCACCTCTCAAGTGAGGATTTTTATAAGCGATTCACAAGGGGTGAATTGGGGGACGAGGAAGATTTTATGCTCTGGTCAGGTATCTATGAAATGCATTTGGAAAACAAAAAGAAATTGCTTGAATTGAAATGATAGACGATTATTTTGAGAATCTTGAGAAAACAATCCTGGAGGTTCCACTCAAAAATTTGTATAAAGGAGAGTGTAAAAAGTGGTCAGAAAGTGCTGTCAACAAAATGTATTGAGGATATTATACCTGGGAATGAATCGATGGTCGATTCAATTTCCTTTGTACCGGGGGCTTAATTGAAAAAGATTTCGGGTTCCACAACCTGTCAAACGCTTTTCTTGACAGGTTGTGGGTTCCGATTTTATATCATTTCCCCGCCGGTATTAAGCATGCTATGCATAGGCTCGGCGGGTTTTCTAGGAATATTATATATGTTTTCATAGTACCTGTCAACTCATTTTTCATTTTTCCTGACTATTAAATTCCTGGCAAGATTTTACCAAAATGAGACTAAAGATTCTTTGTAGAGAGCTTATTTGGGCTTCATATTGATGAATAAGTGGTAGATACTAACTTCTTTATCTTCTCTCATGTGAGTCGTCTTTGCCAATTTAATCTCAGAAAAACCGGTTTCTTCTGAGTTACTACTTTTCAATGGAAATTTGAAATCTATCTTATCTATATTATCCAGGTACTTTTTCCATAACCCGGAAAAATCGTTGCCTTCGGAATAGACGATGATAAAATTTTTTTCAAGACCGTTTGGATCATATCCGAAAAGTTTTATAAGGTGTAGGTCTATACAATTTTTGTCGAAACCCTTTAAATTAAAAGTTTCTATTATTGCCAGGGCTTTGCCTTTTGAATTTTCGATCTTTATGTCCAGGCGTCCCATTGATTTACTCGTTGCGGATATGCCCCATCGGGACTGGTCTTTAACGATAAATCTTTTTGCATCAAGAAGAAGGGCAAAAATTTTGTTGCGGCCGTCTTCATCCGGTGGTATATTTTTAGCGACGCCTTGAAATTGTGAAGCAGTGATAATAATCGTTTGCAACAGGTCTTCTTGGAAGGGTTTACTTTCAAAGCCTTTTAATAATTGTTCAATAGGAACTTCTTCTAAACTCTCATCGCATCTAATAAGAGAAATTCCTTTTTCTGAATACCTTTGCAACACATCGTGTTTGAATAGGTGGGGGGAACTCGATTTAATGCAGGTTGAACAGTTGCAGGGGATCATTTCCCAGTAGTCTCTATCATCCTTTCGAAGATTAAGCTTTTTATGTATATATAAAAATTCCTTACGTATGATACCGAGCAATTGCAATTGATCCATGTTGTAACCCGATATGGAGATTTTAATCTTTTTGTTAAAACGCTCGCTTGTAACCAGGGCAACGGCACTGTCGACTTTTAGTTCCACGTCGTTTTGCCAGAAGTGGTTATTTTTAATCAAGTAGTAAATCCTGCATATAAAGCGGCTGATGATACCTGCAGGCATGAAATTGTAATGAAATTCAAACCTGAGGTTGTCAGCATTATTATAGTCATCAAAGTGAATCGGAGGCCGCTCCGGGGGGAGCAATTCCGGGATGATGTATTCATCAGTTTCCTGGAGATTGAAACAGAGATCGAACTTCTCCATCAACCGGATCAGTTCATTATGGATTGAGCGCGGGAACTTGTTTCCGTCCCAATAGTCTTTTAGTTTATCGAATTCGAACCGCCCTTTGTTTTCATTGATTTCGCGGATGTCTATGAGCCGATAAACCGCTTCCGTTGCCCATTCGGGATTCAGAATGACGGTGTCTTCCAGTACTTTATCTTCCCGGAAGTGAAGGATTACTCCCAGGTCGTGCAAATAATCCGACAGGAATTTTGCTTGCTCTTCTTTCAACTCGAAGGATTGGCATAAATCTAAGTATTCTTTCAGACTGATGTAATCTCTTTCCTCACTTTTTTCATACAATTGATCCCGGATGTCTTTCCATCTTGTAGGTAATAGATCGTTGAGATGAGGCATGCGGCTTAAAGATTTTCGGATTTGTTCGGTCAGTTCTTTTATGCCTTCTCCAGTAACGCAACTCACCCGGAAGAAATTCACTATATTTTTGAATCTTTCTCTGAAGCTGGCCTCATCCAGGTTTTTTTGACGAATATCCAATTTATTCATCACAACGATCACGGGGCTGTTGTCGCTCAACAGTTTAATGACATTGAACCAGTAATCGAAATCCTTGTCTTCATCGCTGCGGGCCTCCCAGACGAGAAGATAGAGAGAACGTTTGGTAAGGAAAAACTGGTGAGTGGAGTGGTAAATTTCCTGTCCTCCGAAGTCCCAGAAGTGGATATTGACATCCGCGGATTCCGCTGTTTGAAAATTGCAGTGCAGTTTCCATGGTTCGATATTGATACCGTGGGTGGTTGCTTCTTCCTCTTTTACTACTTTGAAATTATTATCTTTCAGTTTTTGCATCAGGGTGGTTTTACCCACGGCACCGGCACCCACGATAAGTAATTTCGATTCCAGTAGCCGGACCGGTGATTCTTCGATCTCTTTAAAATAGTTTATAATGGCTAATTTTCCCTGGACAGCGATTTCAATTGGTGGCGATTCCAATGGGTTATCGCTTAAAAGCATGTTGCCATCTGCTTTATACGACCAATATTCCATATCTGTATTCAAATGTGTGAGCTCAACAAAAAGGTGGGTTATTTTATTATTTCTTAAATCCAGGCTGGTTAGATTCTTCAATTCCTTAATGGGTGAAATATCGGAGAGTCGATTATTTTTCAAAAAAAGACGGGTTAGATGTTTCAACTCCTTAATGGAAGAAATATCGGAGATTTTATTGGAGCTCAAACACAGATGGGTTAAATTGTTTAAATCTTTTAGGAGCGAAATATCTGAGAGATTATTGTTGCCTAAATCCAGGTTGGTTAATTGTTTTAGTTCTTTAAGGGGGAAAATATTTGAGAGTTTATTGTTACTTAAATCCAGGTCGGTTAGCTGTTTTAGTTCTTTAATAGGGGAAATATCTCTATCTGACAATTGATTGCATCGTAAATCAAGTGCTTTTAATTTTCTTAATTTTTTAATAGGTGAGATATCGGATAATTGATTCCTACCTAAATTGACCTGGATTAGTTGTGTTAATTTCTTAAAGGGTGAAATATCGGAGATGTGATTGGAACTTAAGAAGAGGTGCGATAATTCCGTTAAGCCCGCAATAGGAGATATATCCGAGATGTTATTACTATCCAAATACAGTTTGGTTAATCGTTTTAGTTCTCTAATGGGTGAAATATCTAGGAGTTTATTGGAGCGTAAATCAAGGTAAGTTAACTGTTTCAATTCTTTAAGAGGAGAAATATCCAGGAGGCTATTGTTGCTTAAAATCAATTTGGTCAACTGTTTCAATTCTTTAAGGTGTGTGATGCTTGATAGATTATTTTTACCTAAATCTAGCTTGGACAGCTGTTTTAAATCCCCAATGGGTGAGATATCTGAGAGTTTATTGGCGCCTAAATGAAGTACGGTTAACTTTGATAATTCTTTTATGGGTGAAATATCTGAAAGATTATTGGAACTCAAGTAAAGAACGTTTAACTGTGTTAATTCCTTAATGGGGGAAATATCTGACTCTTGAATATTGCTCAAGTAAAGGTGGGTTAAATTTTTAAAATGACTAATGGGTAAAATATGTTCCAGTTTATTATTGCGTAAATCCAAGAAGGCTAGATGTTTCAATTCGTTGAGGGGTGAAATATCGAGGCGATCAGGACGACGTAAGCGCCGAAGATTTAGACCGATTACATTGCCATTTCTATCCAAAGAAAATGATCCTCTTGTCCGAAGCTTTTCAATAGGCTGTTCTTTTAATGTTATGCCCATTTGTTTTCCAAATTCTCTAATAATCTTTATTTCATTCGACATGGTGCCGTCCTTTTAAAAATAGTTGACTGATGGAATTGTGAAATAATGCATAGGGGAGGCACAACCTCTTCGCATACAATTAAATTCCATTGCTTTAATTCTCATTTCCATGTTACATTATACCATAATAGAAAAAGAAAAGGGAGAAAGTTGTAAGTTAGGAGAAAAAAATGCGCCAGGCAAAAAAAATCCCTTCCCTCTGGGGTAGACGAAAAATCCAATCTTCTAATTCGGTCCTGCCACTGAGTGCTTGCACACATAGACGCGCGGCAATAATAACCTGCCTCAATCGAATATATTGCGGGAGTTGATAAAAAAATCCCTGCATGCTATGATCTCATTATGAAAGAAAAAAACAAACCTTACCGCCAGGATGTCGCATTCATCAATAGGAATAAAGAACTGGCAGATTTAAAACTTTTCATCGATATGCGTCCTTCGGAAATTCTTTTTATCCACGGTCCAAACTCCTCCGATGTTTTGGATGCCGGAATTCAGCAGATTTGTCCCTATTTATGAAGAATAATATCCTGTCTAACCGGAAATCCACCAGGTGGCTGACACCGCCGGTGCTGCCTGCCGTTATGGCGATTACCA
>JAUPLE010000500.1 GCA_030837085.1 Acidobacteriota bacterium
CCAACGGCGAAAAGATCAAGTTCAAACTAATAAACAGCGCCAACGGTAGAGCGTATGATGTAACCGGTTCTTTTAACTTTCAAGCCGATAGTCTTAAAACCGCTTTCGATCTCAAGGCGCTGAGTATAAAACTAACGTCGCCCAATGGAGGCGAAACATGGAATCCCCAGGGAAGTTATGATATCACGTGGCGTTCCGGCGGCATTGACAATATCAGGATCGAATTGTACAAAGGAACGGTATTGAAGACAGTGATTTGCGCAAGCGCGCCCGCGGGAATTGGGAAATACACCTGGACCATACCTGCGAATATTCCACAGGGAACCAAATATAAAATAAAAATATCCAGTGTGGACGTCGGTTTAAATCTAAGCGATATCAGTAATGATTATTTCACTATTGCGGGAAGCTCCGGGACTGACGGCAGCCTATGAAAATGTTGCCGCCAATGCTTAGCTTGACGAGCGCAAGGGGTATTTTTCTGCCTGTCCCCTTCTTGCCCTGTCGGGCGTGAAAGAGCCCGCGGCGAAGTGGCCGAACAGTTGACAATTGTGATTATTTGATTTAAGATGAAACCATGAACGAAGTACAACAATTAAAACGTATTCCTTATGGTAAAACCGATTTCAATGATTTCAGGGAAAAAAATCTTTATTACGTGGACAAAACCCGGTTTATTAGAAATATCGAAGAAAAAGGGGATTTCTTATTCCTTATCCGCCCCCGCCGTTTCGGGAAATCGCTCTTCCTGGGGATTATGGAAGCTTACTATGATATCCACTATAAAGACCGCTTCGATTATTTTTTCATAGGCGCCGACATCCACCGGAACCCCACCAGGGAAAAAAACAGTTACTTGGTATTAAAGCTGAATTTTTCAGCGGTCCCCCCCGATATTTCGAGGATAGAGGAAGCTTTTACCAATTATATCAAGGACTCCGCTTATTGGTTTATAAAAAGATATGAAAAACTATTGGATATCGATTTAAAGACAGCAAAAGAGGAATTGTTCTCCAAAAAAAGCGCATCGGAAGTAATGGTAACCTTTCTAAATTTTAGCAAAGGAAATAATCGCCAATTGTATGTCATCATCGACGAATATGATAACTTTGCCAATACCATCCTATCCGAATCCGGCGAAAAAGAATTTGAAAAAATAACCCATGGAGAGGGTTTTTTCCGGGCGTTTTTTAATGTCCTTAAAGCAGGCACTACCGATACCGAAGCTCCTATTTCCCGGTTATTTATGACCGGGGTGTCCCCTATCACCCTGGATGACGTCACCTCCGGGTTCAATATCGCCACCAATATCTCCCTCCATTCCGATATCAACGAAATCATGGGATTCACTCGACCGGAAGTGGAAACCATGATCGAATACTACCGGCAAAACGGGAAAATCCGTCATTCTACCGAGGAACTATTGCAAATGATGAGCCAATGGTATAACCATTACCGGTTTTCCCTCTATGCCTCCAATGAATTGTTTAACACCGTTCATATACTATACTTCCTCAAGGAATATATGGTCGACTCTCAATTTCCAGGGAGTCTCATCGACCATAACGCCAGGATCGATTATGATAAACTGCGCCATTTGATAGTCATCGACAAAAAAAACGCTCTCCCCGGCGCCGCTCAGACCAATGGCAATTTCTCCAAACTCCGGCAAATTATAGAAGACAATTCCGTTCATTCCACTATCGTCGAACGTTTCCCAGTCCATAAACTGGTGAGCCCGGAAAATTTTATTTCCCTGTTGTACTATTTCGGACTTTTAACCATTACCGGCATCGATGAAGAAAAAAAAGCAATCCTTAAAATTCCCAATGAAGCCATTAAACACCTGTATTACGATTATATCAAAGAAACCTACGAGGAAACCGGTTTATTTACCATCGATTTGAGCAAATATGAAAACTTGATGAAAGAGATGGCGTTTAATGGGAAATGGGAACCGCTAATCGAATACCTGGTCCGGCAGATGGAGACATCGATGGGAATAAGGGATTTAATCACCGGGGAAAGAGCGATACAGGCGTTTTTGAATGTATACCTGGGATTATCCGCCCTATACCTGGTCTATTCGGAAAAGGAGTTGGAAAAAGGGTATTCCGATCTGGTATTGGAACCGTTCCTGGCTCAATACCCGGGGTTAAAGTATTCCTATCTTATCGAAATCAAATACAGTAAGCCCCAGGGCAAAAAGAAAGAATTAACCCCGGGAAAAATAAAGAAAATAAAGGAAGAAGCCGAAGCCCAATTAAACCAGTACGACCGGGATGAGAAATTTAAAAAGGCCATCGGGCAAACCACGCTGAAAAAAGTGGTGTTGATCTTCAGTGGAACCCGGTTGATATACCGGGGTGAAGTATAAAGGCTCCATTTCCATTTTAACTTTTTCATTTTTCGTTTTTACTTTTTAATTGTTTTGATGTTTTGGTAAAAATCGGCATGTCTCGTATTCTCATCACTATTTTCCCGGTTTAATATTGACAATTGCCATAGATAAAGTTACTATATTAAATAAAGAAAAAAAGGGAGGAAAATCCATGAATAAGAGATGGTTCGTGTTAATGATGTTGGTTGTATGCTTTGTTGCGGTTTCATCATCCGACTTCCGGGCGCAGAAAGGGAATGTTTTGTCCCCTGCCGTAAACGATGGACGCAATCAAGCCAATGTAAAAATCGAGAAAGATTACGGCAAAATGCCGCTGACCTTTATTCCCAATAAAGGCCAGATGGACCAACAGGTATATTATTATGTCCAGGGCAAAGATAAGACCGTTTATTTTACTTCGGAAGGCGTGACCTATTCACTGTATGCCCAGGGCTCTCCACAACCTGCGCGGGGCTGGGTGGTCAAACTGGAGTTTGTGGGCGCGAAGAAGAATGTGAAGCCGGAACTACTTGAAAGTAGCGGGACAAAGGTCTCCTATTTCAAAGGAAAACCCGAACAGTGGCACGCGGATTTGCAGGCGGCGTCGAAAATCATTTACCGTAAGTTGTGGCGTGGCATTGATCTGGTCTATTATGGGACCGTGAATAAAATGAAATACGAATTTATCGTTCATCCCGGCGCCGATCCGGCGCAAATCAAGCTGGCATACCGGGGCGCCGAAAGTGTAAAGGAAAACAGCCGAGGTCAACTGGAAATTCAAACACCGGGAGGAGGATTTCATGATGACACGCCGGTGGCGTGGCAGGAGATCGCCGGGAAGCGCGAAAGCGTAGCTTTAAAATATGCCATTGAAAGCGGAAGGGGAGCCAGGAGTGGTAAAGAAACCCGGGAGGCTCAGGTTGTGACTTATGGATTTAACGTAGGAATATACGATACGAAACAGACATTGATATTAGACCCGGCGGTAATCATCTATTGCGGGTATATCGGGGGTTCATTGAATGATGCCGGCAATGGAATCGCGGTGGACGCTTCGGGTTGCGCCTATGTGACAGGATATGTTGAATCCAGTCAAGACAACGAATTCCCGGTAGCCGTAGGACCCGATCTGACTTATAATAGTGGTATTGATAGCTTTGTGGCGAAGATAAATTCCGCAGGGACCGGACTGATCTACTGCGGGTATATCGGGGGTTTAGGGACTGATTATGGGCGAGGGATTGCTATAGATGCGATGGGCTGCGCCTATGTGACGGGGCAGACTAATTCTACCGAAACAACGTTCCCGGTGACCGTAGGGCCGGATTTAACCCCTAATGGGATTTGGGATGCGTTTGTTACGAAGGTCAATGCCGATGGAACTGCACTCGACTACTGCGGGTATATCGGAGGTTCAAGTGAGGAGATTGGAATTGAAATAGCGGTAGATGCATCTGGGTGCGCATACATAACCGGATATACTTATTCCGACCAAACGACGTTCCCGGTGGTCGGAGGTCCGGATTTGATCTTCAATAGTATTGCTGATGCTTTTGTTGCAAAAGTAAAAGCTGATGGCTCCGGATTGGACTTTTGCGGGTATATCGGTGGAGCCGAGTATGATGGAGGCGTTGGAATCGCAGTGGACGCATCGGGTTGCGTTTATGTGATAGGTTATACTGGTTCCGACCAAACCACTTTCCCGGTGATTGTAGGGCCGGACCTGATTCAAAAGGGTGATAAGGATGCATTTGTGGCAAAGGTAAATGCCGATGGAACCGGACTGGTTTACTGCGGGTACATCGGGGGGTCAGGATATGATGCGGGGCGCGAAATCGCTGTGGACGCATCAGGCTTCGCTTATGTGACGGGGTATACTGGCTCTGCCCAAACCACTTTCCCTGTGACAGTTGGGCCCGATCTGACCTACAATGGCGGAGATATTGATGCCTTTGTGGCGAAGATCGAAGACGATGGAACCGGACTAATTTACTGCGGGTATATCGGGGGTTCAGACCATGAAGAGGGGCGCGGAATCGCTGTGGACGTATCCGGCTTCGCTTATGTGACGGGGTATACTTATTCCGACCAAACCACTTTCCCTGTGACCAATGGACCTGATCCTACCTACAATGGTGGAGTTTATGACGCCTTTGTAGCGAAGGTTAGTGAAGCCGGAACCGCGCTGGATTACTGCGGGTATATCGGTGGTTCCGGGGATGATGGGGCATATGGAATCGCAGTGGACGCTTCAGGCTGCGCCTATGTAACGGGGTATACCGGATCCGGCCAAACCACTTTCCCGGGAACGGTCGGTCCGGATCTGACCCACGCTGGGGGCTATGATGCTTTTGTGGCTAAAATTTCCGGTAATACGTTTTATACAGTGAACTTTGCCGCCGGGAATGGCGGCTCCTTAACCGGGATTACTACTCAGACAGTTTTAGAGGGAAGCAATTGCACAGCGGTCGAAGCGGTTCCGAATGACGGCTATAATTTCGTCAATTGGACAGGGACGAATGGCTTTGTAACTACCACGGATAACCCCTTAACCGTTACCAACGTGACCTCCGATATGATGATTACCGCCAATTTTGTTCACTCCAACCCCGCTGGTTGGGTTCCGTTGGAAGACTTTCAAAACAACATGATTGTCTACGGGAAAGCCTATAACGGCAATAACCCGG
>JAUPLE010000501.1 GCA_030837085.1 Acidobacteriota bacterium
AACAACGAAACCATAGAGCTTCTTGAGTGTAAACAGAGGGATGACGACATCGATTTTAAAAGTCTCAAAAATCTGGGGATCGGATTGTTTAAGGTATTTCATCCGGGAAGGTTTTTCATCCTTCATTACCACTGTTTTTTTTGAATTTTTCAGGTAAATAATTAAGTTCGAATTCCAGGTGACAGGGGTGGTAAGCGGAAGAGGGATTGAGGATAGCCGCGCGTTTTTCTCTTCCACATAGGGGATGAATTCGCTTTCGTCTTTATTTAGGATAAACAGTGATAGAGTTGAAACCGGTAAGTTTTTTGAAAAATAGCCGGGGCATAAATCCAGGAATTGTTCGACGTAATTTAGCGCCTCGATTTGGTCCAGCGTTTTTTCCAGTAATTCCCCGTAATCCGTTTTAAACATCCTCAACTTCCTGGTCTAAAGATTCCAATGATTCATCGATTTTAATATCAAGGTTTAGAAGTTTTAGTTTCCTGTAGAGCCTGGCGCGGGAAACATCCAGGATTTCCGCTGTCTTTTTGATATTGAAATCCGTCAGTTCCAGGACTTCTTTTACATATTCAAGTTCATATTCTTGCAGGGTAACGTATGATTTCTTACCTTTTTTTTCAGCGCCATGCAGCGAGATCATCAAATCGTTGATGGTAATGGAGTTGGTGTTTTTCAAAGAGAAGATGCTTTTGATACTATTTTTAAGTTCCCTGACGTTTCCTTCCCAGGGATATTCTTTGAGGAACAATTCCGCTTCTTTTGTAATTCTCGTGATCTTTTTGTCGAAAAGGGAGTTATACAGCCCGATGAAATGCCAGATCAGCGGCATGATATCTTCTTTCCTTTCTTTTAGGGGCGGTATTTCAATAATGGCTTCTTTCAGCCTGAAATAGAGATCTTTCCTGAACCGATCGGCTTGAACTTCTTTCCAGAGGTCTTTATTGGTGGCGGCCAGGATCCTGACATCTATTTTCACCGGGGTATTATTGCCCAGTTGATAGATGGATTCATCTTCCAGTACGCGCAGCAATTTTGCTTGCAAGTGGATGGGGATTTCACCGATTTCGTCGAGGAATATCGTGCCTTTGTCCGCCTGGAGGAAGCGGCCGCTGTAGTTATCCGCCGCCCCTGTGAACGCCCCTTTCTTGAACCCGAACAATTCCGATTCGAACAGTTGTTCCGGGATAGAGGAGCAGTTGATGGGGAGAAAAGTTTTGTCTTTTCTCTTGGAGTTTTTATGGATAAATTTGGCCATTAATTCTTTTCCCACGCCTGTTTGGCCCAGGATCAATACCGTATTGTCGGTTTTTGAAAATTGCCGGGCAGTAGAAAGGACATCGGCCATTTTCGGGCTTTTGCAAACGATGTCTTCGGATGAATGCTGGGAGATCAACTCATTTTTAAAAGAGAGATTCTTTTCTTTGAGCTCGCTGAGTTCTTTGATTTTTTCCATCTGGATGAACAGCAGTTCTTCGTCCAGCGGTTTTTCAATATAGTAAAAAGCGCCGCTCTGGATGGCGTCCACGGCGCTGGGGATAGTGGCGTGGGCCGTCATGATGATCGTTTTCTCTTCCATTTTAGAGGAATACGATTTCAGCAGGTCGATCCCGTTTCCATCCGGGAGTTTTAAATCCAGGAGGAAGATGTCGTAGTTGGAATAACGGATTTTTTTAACGGCCGTTTTAAAATCTTCGGCTTCGTCTACCTCGTATTGCTTTAATTCAAGCAATTTTCCCAGCGACTTCCTGAGCGCCAATTCATCTTCGATTAGTAAAACTTTGGTTGCCATACTATTATTTTATACTATTAAAAAAAATAAAACAATATAGCCCACGGAACACACAGAACACATGGAAAGAAAGGGATTGACTATTGCGCGGGAAATCTCTACAATGTACTTTCGAAAGACGAAAGAAGGAGAAAACAATGCCCATCATCAAAGTCAACGCCGATATGACGGAAGAAAACGTAAAACAGGTATATCGTAACTTAGAAAATATCGAAGCATTAATGGATTTCCTGGTTGCGCTTTCAAAAGAGGAACGTATCGAGATGGAAAAGATAAAAAGAAATCCCACCAGCTTCATTAATCAAATTCATATATTTATCCGGACCAACCCGGAATTTATGCCCCATATGGCGCCGGCGTCGGAATTCGACAGGTTAATTAGTCTCCATGAGAAGTTACGCGGCATCGATGTATTCCTGGATGCGTTTCATAAAAAAGTAAAGGATACAATAACAGTGCTGGAATTCGATGCATATACCATCGCCCGGCTTTATTATAAAGCGGCAAGAAGTTTAGCCAAAGAAGGAGCGGTAGAAGCGGAACGAATCTATAAAGAACTCTCCCCCTATTTTAAACCCAAACACCGGGGGAAAAAAGCTCAACCTGATGAATCCGAAGAGAAAACCGGGTAATTAAGTGTGTATTGGTTATCCGGTGATTGGTCGCGGCGATGTTTGATCGTAATCGGGGAACACGACGCCAGGATCTTGCGTCACGACATCGTGACCTGAGGTCATGACGGAGATTAATTTTTTTAGTCGATCGCGATACGCAGTCAATGATTCCCGACATGAAGTCAAGGCATCGCGACCTTGAGTCACGGTAGAGATTATTTCTTATGGTAGTCCATGTCCCGTGGTCACGAAATCGTGACCTGGAGTCGCGGTGAAGATTAACTTTTATGGTCGATCGTGGCCTGGAGTCACGAGATCGTGATCCAGGGTCACGACAGAGGGTCATAATTCACCTGTCCCGGGCTCATCCTTTTCAATCGAGATAAAGTTTGCCCTGCCCTTGATAACATCAATTATGAGCCACCAAGGGATGGTAAAAGAAGGGGACAGACAAAAAAACACCCCAAATTCAAAACCCTTATCTAAAAATGGTAAATATTTATAATAATTAACCATTTTTTGAAAGAATGAATTATAATATATTATGAAGCATTCCTGGTTCAAGAGCAGGTGACCTTAATTGCCTTATTTAATTC
The DNA here is from genome assembly GCA_030837085.1 of Acidobacteriota bacterium. GTDB lineage: Bacteria > Acidobacteriota > Aminicenantia > UBA2199 > UBA2199 > JAKAGC01. The sequence continues at coordinate 3,000 of JAUPLE010000501.1, forward strand.
CATTAATGGACACAGCAGATCACAGGTCAACTGGCCAACTGGTGAGAAAATGAGTCGGCCATCCCAGGGCAGGTTGACCGGATAAATTTGAGGAGGAACGAATGAGACAAGTGTTTTTTTTGTTTTTGAGTTTATTAATTATTGTGGTAACGGTAGACGGTTTGGTACCGGGACAAAAGGCGGAAACCGTTAGCAGGACTTGCGCATCTGATTCCAACCAATCCATCATGCTGCTGTGGAATACCTTCCTGGGTGGAAACGGCAGGGAATATGGGTTCGACATTATCACCGACGACAGCGGCAATATCTATGTCACCGGCTTTAGTACTTCATCCTGGGGCAACCCACTGAACCCTTATTCCGGCGATTATGATGCCTTTGCGGCGAAGTTGAATGCCAACGGTATTTTGCAGTGGAATACCTTCCTGGGCGGCAGCAGCGGCGATTGGAGCAGAAAAATTGCCCGTGACGGCAGCGGCAATATCTCTATCATCGGTTGGAGTTTCGGCGCCTGGGGCAACCCGCTGAACCCTTACGGAGGCGGCTTAACCGATGCCTTTGTGGCTAAACTCGATCCCGATGGGGTTTTGCAGTGGAGTACTTTCCTGGGTGGGAGTAACTTTGATTGGGGAATGGGTATCGCCGTGGACGGGAGCGGGAATATTTACGTAACCGGTAGAAGTTTTTCCACCTGGGGTTCACCGGTTAACGGGTTTGAAAGGGATAATGTCTTTGCAGCCAAGCTGGATGCTGGCGGAGCCCTGCATTGGAACACCTTCCTGGGCAGGGACAGCAGTGAAGAAAGCTCTGTTGCCGTTAGCAGCAGTGGGGATATCTACCTGACCGGGACCTGCAATGCAAGCTGGGGCAGCCCGCTGAATCCCTATAACGGGGGCCTCGATGCCTTTGTGGCCAGGCTCGACAGCGCCGGCGCCCTCCGGTGGCATACTTTCCTGGGCAGTTCCTCCGATGAAGCCGGCTTCGGGATCACCACCGACAACAACGGGAATATCTATGTGACGGGCTATCCCCAAACCCTGCCCATGCGAAAAGTTTATGCCGATTATTGGGATAGTCCCTTCGTGGCTAAGCTGAAGGCCAACGGTATCTTAGAGTGGAACACCTTCCTGGGGGGAAGCAGCGAAAATTCCAGTCGCAGCATCGCCGTAGACAAGGAGGGCAATATTTATGTGACCGGGACCTGGTGGACCGTTCCCTGGAACCCGGACATGGAGACAGGAAATGCCTGTGGCTTTTTAGCCAGTTTGGATGCCAACGGCGTCCGGCAGGGGCTCACTTTCCTGGGCGGACAAAGTTATTCTCCTTATTCCCCCTTGATGAGCGCTTCCGCTTATGGGATTGCCGTAAACAACAGCGGGAAAATCTATGTAACCGGGTATAGTAACTCCACCTGGGGCAGCCCGGTAAATCCTTATACCCCCACTCACAGCGACGCTTTTGTGGCTGTTTTTTCGGGAGAAGAACTCATCCCCGGTTACGAAATCGTCTTAAACCGGGACCATCTCTATTTTGGTTCCATGGGGCAGGAGGCCCCGGGAACCCAATCTTTTTCAGTGGGATCCGACATATCCGCAGCCTCTGTGCCACTCTGGTTCATTACCGGCGACCAGGACTGGCTCTCCTATTCACCCGCCAGTGGAATAGGCCGGGATTCGGTTATCGTATCGGTAAACCCGGCCGGTTTACCGGCCGGTACCCACAGCGCCAGTATAACAGTTTCGGACCCCAACGCCAAAAACCTCTCCCGGACCATCGCCGTTACTTACACCGTATATGGAGCCGGTCAAACTACACCACCCTTCGGGCAATATTCGACGCCGGCGGAAGGTTCCACGGTGTATGGCAGTGTGCCCTTTACCGGGTGGGCGCTGGATGATACCGGGGTAGAGAGCGTTAAAATATACCGGCAGGAGGGGAATGCCTCGATCTATATCGGGGATGCCGTATTTATCGAAGGCGCCCGACCGGATGTCGAACTGGCCTACCCTGGTATCCCTATGAATTACCGGTCCGGTTGGGGTTATATGATGCTGACCAATTTTTTGCCCGGGAGTGGAAACGGGATTTTCACCATTGCTGCTGTTGCCACGGACCTGGAAGGCAACCAGGTTACCTTAGGCAGCAAAACCATTACCGTAGACAATGCCCATGCCGTCAAACCCTTTGGAACCATCGATACACCCGGTCAAGGGGGAACAGCTTCGGGAAGTAGTTATCGAAATTGGGGTTGGGTATTAACACCGCTGCCCAATATGATCCCCACCAACGGGACTACTATCGATGTATGGTTGGATGGTGTACGCCTTGGGAATCCCGTCTACGGTACTTACCGGCCGGATGTGGGGGAGCTTTTCCTCGGTTATGCCAACAGCGATGGGGCAGGAGGATATTTCGATATCGACACCACGACCTATGACAATGGAGTGCATTCGATTTCCTGGACGGCAGTCGACAGCGACGGAAACGAGGAAGGCCTCGGCAGCAGGTATTTTTTAATACAGAACACCGGGAATTCACAGACCACTGCTTCCTCCAAATCCAAAAAAATCTTTACCACCAGGCTTGATGATTCAAGCGCTGTCACTCTTTCCTATGACAAATCCGTGGAGTTTAGCAAAGGGTATAACGGGAACAATTTGCCCGTATCGGTTTCCCCGGATACTGACGGGATCATCCGTATCCGGCGCCGGGAATTGGAACGGATTGAAATCCGGGTATCTCGCCCCGGGAAGAAGATCGAAGGGTATATGGCGGTGGGCAGTCGGTTGAGGAGTTTACCGCCCGGTTCGACCCTGGACAAAACCACGGGAACGTTTAGTTGGATACCCGGCCCGGGCTTTGTGGGGACATACCGGTTGGTATTTACGGAAGCCGGTGGAAAAGGGGAAAAATCCAGGAAGGAAATCATCCTTACCATAGTACCTAAATTTTCTTGATCCTCCGTGCCTGAAGCGGCCAACTTCCGTGTTTTCTGTGTTTTCTGCGGACTTCCTGGAGGTAGATTGTTTTTGTTTCGATTCCGGTTTATCCGGCCAGGGGAAGGAAGATAAAAAAAGGTAAAGATTTATAAAAATTGACTACAAACCTAAAAAATATGATATAATTAAGCCAGATTGAAAGGAGGTGATGAAATGGAAAAACTAATCGTTTTCATTTTGAGTACATTAATATTTTTCAGTCCAGTGTTAGCAAGGGCTGGAAATGATGGAGGGATAAAGGGTGATGAAACATTTTTGTTCAGCGATAGGGCCACCGTTCGTATTTCCTTTGAGCATTATAAGATGCAAGAGGGCTGGACGCCGGTGGTGTTATCCATAGGGGAAATCAATTGCCTGCTGAGGATGGATGAAACCGGGAAAGTTTTGGAGATGAGGGAACCCGGCGCTCCCTCTGCTGAACCGGTTTGTTTTATCGATGTGGTGACCAAAAGCCTACGGAAGGAAGCCGACTCCCTTTATTTTGATGTTTATGAACAAAACAATATTCGTACGCGGTGGAGACTTTCATCCACTAAAACAGTTGGAACAGTGTGCCAAAAGATTTTATTCCGGGAAAAGAGCGGCGTCGATCTTTACCTGGGAACACTTCGGTTGCAATTAAAGCAAGTAGCCTGGGATTTCAAAGAGTTTTCCCCGGGACTTTATCATATACAATTTCACGGATCCATAATGCCAGGATACCAGCGATTGGTATATGAAAAAGCCGTGGGAAAGCTCCATCTCACTCACGAATGGGATAACAAATTAATCCTTGAACAAAATCGCACCCAGCCTCCAAATCCCGCAGCGTCAGTTGCCGCCGCGATTCCCTCCCAGGAAAGAGCAGCACTGATTGCCCTGTACAATAGTACAAATGGAGATAATTGGACTAATAGCAGCGGTTGGAAAACGCCGCCTCTTGCCGCAGATGGCTTTGCCTTGCCCGGGACGGAAAATACCTGGTACGGGATAACCTGTGATCCAGGAAATACCACGATTCAACAGATATCCCTATATAATAACAATCTGGATGGCGTCCTACCCCCTGAACTGGGAAACCTGGCTAATTTGCAATATTTTCGGCTTAGTGATAACTACCTTACACGTCGTATACCCCCAGAACTGGGCAATTTGGTTAATTTGCGAGTACTTTATCTTGATTGTAACAATCTTTTCGGTACTATTCCCCCAGAACTTGGCAATTTAATCAATTTGCGAGAACTTTATCTTGATTGTAACATTCTCTTCGGTAGTATACCCCCGCAATTGGGAAACCTTACTAATTTACAGTACCTTGCGCTTGGCGAGAACTTTCTCAGCGGCAGTATACCACCGGAGCTGGGCAACCTGGCTAATTTGCATGAACTTTGTCTTTCCATGAACCAACTCGACGCTATCCCCCCGGAATTGGGAAGTCTGGCTAATTTGCGATGCCTTAATCTTAGCTCGAATAATTTCAACGTTATCCCCCCGGAATTGGGAAACCTGGCTAATTTGCATGAGCTTAATCTTAATTCTAACCTGCTCAACTGCAGTATTCCCCCGGAACTGGGAAAACTGGCCAATTTACAATACCTTGATCTTGGAAGTAACCCACTCAGTGGCAGCCTTCCTCCTGAACTGGGAAATCTGACTAATTTGCATGAACTTTGGCTTTACTGGACCAAACTCAGTGGCAGTATCCCCCCGGAATTGGGAAACCTGGCAAATTTGTATTATCTTAATCTGGATTCGAACCAGTTTAACGGCGAAATAACACCCGAACTGGGAAACCTTGTTAATTTAATAAACCTTGAACTTTACGATAACCAGTTCAGCGGCAGTATCCCCCCGGAACTGGGAAACCTGGCTGATTTACAATGGCTTGACCTTGGCTCGAATCAACTCAGCGGCAGTATACCCCCGGAACTGGGAAACCTGGCTAATCTATATATCCTTGAACTTTTCGATAATCAACTCAACGAGAGTATACCCCCAGAATTGGGAAACCTGGCTAATTTGAAAGTTCTTGCGCTTAATTCTAACCGACTCAGCGGTAGTATACCACCCAATTTAACCAATCTAAACAATCTTTCTGAACACTATGGCCTAAATTTATGTTGGAATGCTCTATATACGAATAATGACATATTGAGGGCTTTTCTAGATATGCATCAATGGAGATGGGAATATAGCCAGACAGTTGCTCCTGCAAATATTACCGCGACTTCTGTATCCAATACATCGATCGATATCCACTGGACGCCTATTACTTATACATCTGATACTGGTGGATATAGAGTATTTTACAGTTCCACACCCGGGGGGCCGTATACCTATTTCGGCATGACTGCGGACAAATTGGCATCTTCGCTCACCGTCACCGGTCTTAATCCCGGCGTCACCTACTATTTCGTGGTTCAAACCAGGACAAATCCACATATAGCTAACCTAAATACTGTGGATAGCGAATACAGTTCTGAAGTATCGGCTACAGCACTTCCACTTATTCTAACTTCTCCCAACGGCGGCGAATCCTGGGGGCTTAATACAAAACGGAATATCACCTGGACCTCTTCTGGGCTATCCGGTAATGTTCGACTCGAACTTTGGAAAGCCAATAAAAAATTAGGTAATATCGTCGCCAGTTTTCCCATAGTCAACGGAAGTTATGCCTGGTCCGTAGGAAATTACGGCCCTGGAATTGCTCCTGCTGGAAACGACTACACGGTGAAAATTATTACCGCTAACGGTTTGTATAACGACGCCAGCAACACAGCATTTTCCATCATCCAGCCCTCCCTAACCCTGACTTCTCCCCGCGGCAGTGAAAGCTGGAAACTGAGAACTCAACAGAACATTACCTGGGCCTCGGTGGGTCTTACAGGTAATGTGAAGATTCTACTGTTTAAGGATGGCGTGCAACTGGGCGTCATTGCCCGGGGCATTCCCATGGCCAATGGCACCTATGCCTGGACCGTCGGCAGATACTCCGGGGGCATGGCTACTGCCGGCAGTAATTATACCGTGAAAATCCGCAGCGAAGACAATTCTTTTTATAGTTCCGGCAGCGGCCCCTTCACTATTTGGTGAAAATAAAATCCTTAGCCACGGACGAACACGGACTTACACGGACAATAATGTAGGGGCAGATTAACAAATCTGCCCTGACGCTCTGTCATATAAAAATTTTTTTTGCCAGTTTTTTTTGTCTGTCCCTTTTCCGGTCCTGTTCGTGTGTCCTGTGGGCAGGCAAATAATTCCTCACAAAAGGATTGAATTCACAGCGGAAATCATTTAAAATAAGGGTCTTCAAAACAAAATGCAAAAAGGGAGTTTCAAATGACTATTTATCTTGCTTCAGATCACGCAGCTTTCATGCTAAAGGAAATTATTAAAAAATACCTCCTGGATAACAACCTCAATGTCGAAGATATGGGACCTGAATCCGCCGAACCGGTTAGCTGGGTCGAATACGGCGCAAAAGCGGCTGAAAAAATTTCAGCAAACCCGGAGAATTCAAAAGGGATATTGCTTTGCGGCTCAGGATTGGGGATGTCCATCGTCGCCAACAAATTCAAACACGTCAGGTCAGCCTTATGCAACGACCTGTATACCGCTGAAATGAGCAGGAAACATAATAACGCCAACGTCTTGAACATGGGCGCCCGCGTCATCGCCCCGGAACTGGCCTTACGCATCGTCGAAAAATGGCTGAATACGGAATTCGAAGGCAACCGACACCAAAAACGACTGGACCAACTAAACAAAATCGAAGAAAATAATTTTAAATAGCTTTGGATATGAGCTTTTCGACCAAACCACCCAGGCCGAAGGTTAAGCGGATATAGGGACCGGTTAGTCCCGCCGTGGGACCATCCCCTACCCGGATACCATTCACACGCCAATCCCATTTGGATGCCGAAACAATGCATCCCGCCCTGAGTCCAAACAACAGGCAGTTTTTCCCCTTTTTTGCTTTATTATACCTGAAGAAATAATCCACGCCGATTCCCATATTCAACAGTAAACTGCGGGTATAGGCGTCGCTTCTTCCCTGGAAAATAACTATATCCTGGAACGAGTGAGTATTATTTTCGCTAACTCTTAATGACAATCTCCCAAGGCCCACACCAAGGAGCGGATACATCATTAATCCTTTTTTCGAATACATCAAATACCCTGTATTCACCAGGAAATATTTCGAGGAAACCGAGGTGTTATATTTTTTCGTACTGACATGGCTTCTTCCCAAAGAATGGTTTATTTCGAGAGCTATCACCAGCTTATCGAAAATCAAATGACCGCCGATACCCAGGGAAAAGTAATTCTCCGGTACGGTAGGGAAATCCCCGGAGGTGAGATAGCTATTCAAACGACCGAAATTGAACATATTCCGGCCGAAGATGATATAACCCGCATTAACTCTTTTTATTTTGAGAAATTTTGCAAAATCCTCGAATTCATTCTTATTTTCCTCTTCCTGGGCCAAGACCGCAGCCGCATTGAAAAACAAAATCAACAACCCGATAACGATTAAAAATAGTTTTTTCCGATCCGCATTAAACATGGTTTTAACCTCCTATTGGCCAGTCGGCCTGTCGGTATTGAAGGAAATATTATACACTAAGTCTCAACTTTAAAAAAGTCCAGTCAGAAAAGAAACAATCCCACGGGCTTTTTTTAGGTATGAAGCTCAACCAGGCAAAACGTAATAAATATAAATAAAACATATATTATTCATTTTACTATTTACTTTTATCATCAAATAATCTATAATATACATTTGTTATCTGGAGGAATAAATTTTGTGTGTTCTTTAGAATTCAACAGCGTACAACCTGCCGCAAAAACATACAACTTTAGTTGTAGGAAAAAAAAATTAAAAATCATACCAAAAATACAACTTTCGGTGTATTGACGCGCTTGTATTCGCCTCTTATAATGAATAATCCTAAAAGGAGGATAATAAAATGAAAATGAAAAAATCAAAAGTTTTTGTGGCTTTGCTGGTGGTATTTTTTAGTGTTGTTGTTTTAGGGTCGATAGCGGCGCTGTCATTGAACGCCGCTGTATTTTTGGACCCGCTCCCGGGCGCAGATTCAGGAAGATGGGCACAGGTTTGCTGCGGCTCCCTGTGCTCCGGAGGCATGGACTACTGCATGGGCACCGGTAGTTATACCTGCTGCAAATAACCACTGCCACGTCTGAGATCGAAGTATGACCGATAGCAAAAAATTGTTTATCATCCAATGGCTAATCATCGGGACCTTTTCCGTCCTGATCGCTTTGCTCATTTGGCAGAACGTCTCGTTAAAGAAATCGTTCCTCCTACCGCTCAACAAAAACTGCGACTCCTATTTATTTGAATCCCGGTTAGGCGACCATTTCCTGTTCAAAAAATTCCCAATGGAATTTAGGGTGGAGGATTTCTATTTCAAAGACGAAAATAAGCTGGATTACGCCAACGGGTATGTCATAATGATCTTCGATCTAACGGTCTGCGGCCACTGTTTACATGAAGAACTGGGTGTGCTGGGAACTTATAAAGAAGCGTTGCGTGCGAAAAATATCGCCGTGCTGGCCATTACCGGCATCGTGGATAAAAAAGAGGAAACCGAGATCATCAACCTGCGTAAAAGCGGAGCCGTCTTTTTTCCCTGCAAAACGGTTAACGTCCAACAGTTATATGATATGTTCCATCTGCCCAAAGAACATTTCCTGGACACACCCTTCTTCATTTACACGTCGCACACCTTTAAGGTACTGGATATTTTTAAACCGAAATACATGGACAACAAGGGGTTGGAAACATGGTTAAGAATTGTGACGGATCAAGAAATATTTTAATAAGTTTACTGGCCTTCCTGGTAGTTGCTTTTGCTGTCTCCTGCAAGACGGGGCCTGCGGCGGGAGGCAATGAAATCGCCTTAAAAATAGATAAGCATACACCTTCCCAATGGGGGGACATCTTTGGCGAAGATACGGTTCTTTCCTTTACAAAGGACGGCGAAGAATTCGAACTATTCCATATTGGGAGTGTCACTCTCGACGATTCCGGCGACTACTTTATTTCCGATGGAAAACGGGGCGGCATATTCCAATTTAATTCCGCCGGGGAATATATGCGCAGCATCGGGGCCAGGGGGGAAGGACCGGGGGAGTATTCTTTTGTCGCAGCGTCGTGTTTCGACCGAGAAAAGAATTTCTATATCTTCGATATCGGCAAAAGGAGGATCAATAAGTATTCTCCCCCCACCTATCAATATGAAAGCCAGGTTCCTTCCAGCCTATCTATTTGGGACATGATCGTTGATAATAACGGCAATTTCATATTGTTCGTCCACCAGGGTGAAAAATTACTCCGTAAACTGGACCGGGTGGGGCATGTAACCGGGGAGACTTTCGTTCCCAGGGATGATCTATTAACTAAATTTTTCAGTAGGTTCGGCCTCGGAAGACTTAGCAATATCCCTGATGAAGGTTTTTTGTTCATTTGGCCCGGTGAGTATAAGATTTATTTTTTCGATTATGATTTGTCCCTTAAAAAGATTCTATACGCCGGTACCCCTTCGCATTACTTCCCGGCCTTTGAAAAATTACCCCGGAGTCTTTCTCCGTATAATTATACGCCGGCCCATGCCAGGTGGTGGGAGAAAGCCCTGCACCCCGGGTTAATGTATTACCTGGGTGAGCGAGAGCGGTTGTTTGTAGTGGTATTGGCGGAATTTAAAAATTTAAGCCAAAAATATTATTTGAATGTCCACGACCTGGACGGTAAAACATATGCCGCCGGCGTCGAAGTGCCTTTCGACGGGATTGTAAGGTATGCCAAAGACGGGTATATCTATGTGGTAGAAGAATCCTCATTCAATGATAAGGGCGAACCCCTGCCTTTGAAATTGCATCGTTTCAAATTTAAACACTGAATTATACAAATATAAATGGAGGATAATCAAATGAAAATGAAAAAGTCAAAAATTTTACTGGCTTTGCTGGTAGTATTTTTTACTGTTGTTGTTATTGGGTCGATTGCGGCGCTGTCATTGAACGCCTCTGTACACGTAGACCCGCTCCCGGGAGCAGATGGCCAATATGCAGATGTTTGCTGCGGTCCTTTATGTGGGTGCAGCGGTGAATACTGCATAGGATCCGGTAATTATACCTGCTGTGATTAACCGATTTACATAAAGAGTTGGGTGTACTGGAAACCTTTAATTTCCAACAGTTATATGATATGTTCCATTTACCCAAAGAACATTTTCTGGGCACATCCTTCTTCACTAGCCCCGCGCAGAGATAATCGATAGGGGGCTTTTTCGAAAAAGCTTTCGACTATAGCGATTTTATCCCTTTCCTTCTTTTTCTCCTTTTTCCACGTATAAACGCCTGCTCAACGCATTGATATAATCTGAAAATATTCCGCCGGTCTCTGCATTCTTTATGGCCTCTTCCATGATCTTTATCCGGGAATCCAATAGATCGATGACATGCAGCGCATACGCCTCGGGTATCATGGGCACTTCCGGCGAACCGAACTCCTTCTCGCCATGATGGGAAATAATCAAATGCTGTATTTTAATACTTAATTCCTCGGGGAACCCCTGGATTTTGTTTTTTAATTCCAGGAAAATGCCATTGCCCAAAACAATATGCCCCACCAAACCGCCCTGCATGGTGGCCTGCGGAACCGGCGTTATGGAAAACTCGAATATCTTCCCTACATCGTGGAAAAGCGTTCCTATTAGCAGCAACTCTTTATCCAGCGAATAATGCTCAGCAATAAAAACCGCCAATTTCACCATGGAATACGTATGCTCCAGCAAACCGCCCAAATAAGCATGGTGAATCTTCTGGGCGCCGTAATGACTCTTAAACTTCTCGCTGTATGCCGCGACAAACCCATCCACCAACTGCAAATAATAGGGCCTGGTAAGATTGCTTTTCACGGTTTCTATTAACTGATTAAACAACGCGCCGGTATCGAAATTACTTTTTTCTTCGAAATCCCCGGCGTCGAAATCCTTGTCCGCCGTCGACGCCGGCCGGATACCGTCCACTTTGATCTCTTTTTTATTCATATATTCGTTGACATACCCCTTGAGCCGGTACATATTGCCCGGTTTGAGTATTTTAAGCGACGCTTCGGCGCTATCCCAAACCTTGGCCGGAATTTTCCCCGTCTTATCCATTAATTCAAGGGCCAAAAAAAATGTGCCGTCCTTCTTAAGACGCTTTTCCACGGCCTGTAACTTGTAATAAGTGTCCACCTGCTGGCCTACCTGTAAATCCTTAATAAATTTTTTCATCTGGCTGTCAAATAAATTCATCTTACCTTAACTCCTTTGTTTTTATATTAAAACCCGTTGCCGACGGGAAGCAGCTTATTCTCTATTTTACATAAAGCAGTAATTTCTTTCAACCACCCGGCCAACCGCTCTTCGGTCCTATCTTTGCGCAGTTTCGCCTCGATTAACGGCGCCATTTCGATTACTGTTTTAGGTTTCAACTGCAAACTCACCTGCTGCGGCAAGTATTGCTCATTATAAAAGGCTTCGATCTCTTTGAAATCAATAGCTATTTGTAATTGAAATTTCTGTTTCAATACCTTTTCATAGACCACTTTCTCTTTGATAAACTCCCTGAAATCCCGCCACTGCAAATCGTATTGCTGCAGCAGCGCCATCAATTGCTCATACGAGCCTATTTTTTTTATAATAGAGGTTTCCTCTTCCGTGTAATCTTCTTCCTTCAGTGTAACTTCCTCGCTGTATTCCAGGTACACCATTTTGTGATTGATCAAATCCTGCAGCACATTGAGATAAAAGGCCCGGTCGGGTTCATCCTTTTTCCTGAAATAAGGGTAGAAGCGGATGG
>JAUPLE010000502.1 GCA_030837085.1 Acidobacteriota bacterium
ACCTGGCAGAGATCATTGAGGCATCAATTATACGTCTGGGCCAGGCGCTGGAATCCGGATACGGGTAAATGGACCGTATACGACGACGATGGAAATAATCGGTTTCCTTTGCCCACGAATTAAAAGAAGAGCCACCGAAGATACGGAAAAATCGGGAAGCGAGGAAGCGCGGAAGCGCGGGGGAAAAAAGACTGTTTTTCTTGGTGTACCTTTGTGCCTTCGTGCCTTTGTGGCTATCTTCATAGGAGACGAAAAAACAAATCGATGTAAACACAATCACTCCATAATACGGTTAAAGGGTATACTCTAAATAAGGAGCAAAAAAATGAAAAGAATAATTTTGATAGTGTTACTGCTGCTCATCGCCTTCATCGTCCAGGCAACCAACCTGGGAAACCTCACCGGGATTCTAAAGCCGGAATCGATCCAGGTGTCCGGCGACGAACTCTACGTCGTCGAAAAAGCCGGGATTTTCGTCTACTCATTGGAAAACCTCCGTCTTATAAGAAAATTCGGACAAGCCGGGGACGGACCGGGCGAGCTGCACGTATTTCCCTTCTGGCCCAACACCATTACGATCCTACGGGATTCTATTTTCGTTGAAGGCCTCTACAAATATGTCAACTTTTCCAAAGAAGGGAAACTCCTCAACGAACAAAAAAAGACGCAGCGCCAGATCAAAATACTTCCCATTGGGAAAAACTTCGTGGTCCGAACATTTCCCTTTAAAGGAGAAGACCAAAAATCCTATACGGCAATAAAAGTCTTAAATCCCAAAATGGAAGTAATAACCGAGCTTTACCGGGAACCCGTTCATATGCTGGACACCGAAGGACTTATTACGATGATCCCGGATTCCAGCAATTTTTGCGTCTACGAGGATAAAATATTCATCGAGGAAAGTCCCAAGGGCTTCGTCATCGAGGTCTTTGACGGCAGCGGGAAAAAACTGTACCAAATAAAAAAAGAGGATGAAAAAACAAGGGTTACGGATGATTATAAAAAAACAGCAATGGAATATTTGAAAGAGAGTTTCCTCCGGAAAAAAGTAACGGTCTTCGTCCCTATTCAAGTTGTTGAAAGCGGTTGGGACGCCTTCCAAAAATGGGCAAAACCGGTCTACCCGGATTTTCTTCCGCCCATCCAGGATATCGTCGTGGATAACGGAAAAATCTACGCCCAGACCTTTAAACGGCAGGGTGATAATGAAGAATATGTGATTATGGATTTAAACGGAAACATCCTTAAGAAAGTCTATTTCCCTCGTATGAAGAACGCAGCCGTTTACGATTACCAAATGCTGGGAATAGGTGTACGATTCTACGCCATCTCCAACGACCGATTCATCTATTTACAAGAAAACCAAGACACAGAAGAATGGGAAGTTCATATGGAGGAAATATAACAGGGAGCCCCCATGCTGGGGGTCCCATTTGTAGAACCATTACGGAAGATTTCATTTGAAAAATTTCCATTGTTATGTTATGGTATTGGCTTCATCATCATAGACGAGGAAAAATCGATAAAAAGTGAGGATTAAAATGCATCTTAGATCAACAAGCAAAATCAGTATATTATCAATCCTTATCCTTTGTTTCCCGCTGTCACAATCCGTATTTGGCTGGGACAAGGCCGGGGAAGTAGAGGCCCTATTAACCGACCTATGTAAAGAAGGTCAATTCAACGGCGCCGTGTTAATATCCAAAAACGGTCAGGTGGTTTTTAAAAAAGCCTGCGGAATTGCCAATATCGACAAAAAAACTCCCCTCACCACCGCCACCCCCTTTAACCTGGCCTCCGTGGCCAAACAATTTACGGCCATGGCAATCATGATCCTGGAAGAGAAAGGGAAACTCAAATACGACGATTCCATTGCCAAATACCTCCCGGAGTTAGAGCACTATAAAGCCGTCACCATCCGCCGCCTGCTAAACCATACCGGCGGATTAGCGGATTACGCAGAATTGTTTGAAAAACAAAAATGGGATACTTCCAAAACGGTTGATAACAACGACCTGATCGCCCTATTAAAAAAACAACAACCGGCGCTCCTTTTTGAGCCGGGGTCCAAATTTATGTACAGCAATACCGGCTATGTGCTGCTGGGCTCCATCATTCAAAAAGCTTCCGGTCAACCGTTTGAGATCTTTTTAAAGCAAAACATCTTCGATCCCCTGGGCATGAAGAACTCATTCGCCTATAACCTGAAGATGAAACAATGTCCCGCCGAGAGAGCCATGGGATTCATTATGAGAGATTCCACGCCGTCTCCTTTTGATCTTAACTATTTGGATGGCATAATGGGCGACGGCAATGTTTATTGTTCGACGGAAGACCTATTTATTTGGGACCAGGCATTGTATACGGAAAAACTGGTCAAAAAGGCCGCCCTGGCACTGGCATTTACTCCCGGGAAACTGAACAACGGCAGTTCCACCAACTATGGATTCGGTTGGAGCCTTTCGGAAGATCAAAAAAGCGTCCGTCACACGGGGGCCTGGGTTGGTTTCC
>JAUPLE010000503.1 GCA_030837085.1 Acidobacteriota bacterium
AACCTTTTTATAAAAGCCCTCACGGAGGGCGCGGTTCCTGGACCTCCCAAAACTTTTGATAAGGACCAATTATGAAGAGTGATGAGTTTCATAAATGCAAATACGGCTTTAACCCCCTGGTAAAGGACAACCCGGACTGGAACGGACCGGAATTTGAGTTTCTCAACAGCAGCGACATGCTGGATTTTCACAAATCCCTGCCCGGCTACAGCCCCACACCCCTTGTCATTCTCCCGAAAGTCGCCGAAGCCCTGGGAATTAAACAGTTATATGTGAAAGACGAATCCCGCCGTTTCGGCATCAAAGCATTTAAAGCCATTGGCGCCAGTTACGCCATATACCGCTTTCTGAAACAACAATGGGAGAGTCGTTTCCATACCCCATTCAATGAAAAAAGCTTTAATGACGCGGAGGTATTAAAGACCCTCGGGTCCTTTACCTTTTGCGCCGCCACCGACGGCAACCACGGCAGGGCCGTAGCCTGGACAGCCAATAAATTGAAACAGCGGGCCATTATTTACATGCCTGAAAATACCGCACCCGCACGTATCGAGAACATCCATACGGAAAACGGCGAAGTCGTTCTGGTGCCCGGCACATTCGACGACTGTGTGACCAAATGCGCTCAAGATGCGGAAACCAACGGCTGGCAAGCTGTTTCCGATACCGCGTATCCCGGGTACATGGAACTACCTAAATATATTATGTTGGGATATACCACTATTTTCCGGGAGTTGGAAGATGCGCTTAATACCCCTGGGAAACCGGGGGTGGATTTTGTTTTTCTACCGGCCGGGGTGGGAGGTTTGGCCGCGGCCGGCGCCAGTTACTATGTACGGAGATACGGCGAAAAAAGGCCCCGGTTGATATGTGTTGAACCTTCCGACTGTGATTGTTTCCTGGAATCTGTGAAATACGGGAACGGCAATCCCCTGCCCACGCGGGGGAAGCAAGAGTCTATTATGGCCGGGTTGAATTGTGGAATACCTTCTCCGATAGCCTGGCCCATTATCCGGGATGGCATGCATTTATTTATCGGGATCACGGACAACTATGCCGAGGAAGCCATGCGGGTATATTATAAAGAAGGAGTGACTTCCGGCGAATCCGGGGCATCGGGGTTAGCGGGGCTTATGGCGCTGTTGCGGGACCCGGAATTAGAAGAAGCCGGGCAAAGCATCGGTTTGGACAAAAATGCCCGGGTGCTGCTCATCAATACCGAAGGAGACACGGACCCCGTAAATTATAAAAGAATAATTAATTGTTAAGAAAAATTCTTTGACAGACTTGTATTATGTTTATTCTTCTTATAGAATGCAGGTATGAAAAATAATCCGTTAAACATATGGAGACCAAAATGAGTCGTTTTTTTAATACCGCCGGGCCCGTCAGCAGTGAAGATCATTATATAATTGATCCGTTGCATCGCATCAATTTTGATGAAATCATCGCCCTGATTGAGCAGAAGAAATATTTTGTAATCCATGCGCCCCGGCAAACAGGGAAAACATCCTACCTTTTGGCATTAACACGATACCTGAACCAACAGGGAAAATATAAATGCTTGTACACCAATATCGAAAGCGCCCAGGCAGCCAGGGAAAATGTGAATGAAGGCATGAGAGAGATACTCAATTCATTGGCGGCGGACGCTTCCTATTACCTGGACGATCCATTTTTCGAAGATAATGGAGAGCAAATCCTAAATAAAAAAGGTGCGTTGGGCGCTTTAAAAGAAGCATTGAGCCAGTGGTGCCGGAATAATGAAAAACCCGTGGTCTTATTTATCGATGAAATCGATGCCCTGGTAGGGGATACATTAATTTCAGTGCTTCGGCAGTTACGCAGCAATTATCCCAAGCGTCCCGGCTCATTTCCTCAAAGCATTATCCTGTGCGGCGTCCGTGATGTCAGGGATTACCGTATTCATTCAGACAAAAGTAAAACCATGGTAACCGGCGGCAGTGCCTTCAATATCAAATCGGAATCGCTGCGCATGGGCAATTTTACTCTCCAGGAAATCGAGGGATTGTACAAACAACATACCGTCGAAACCGGTCAACCATTTAACCCGGATGTATTCCCACTGGTAATGAATCTGACCGAAGGCCAGCCCTGGTTGGTGAATGCCCTGGCATATGAAGCCTGCTTTAAAATGGAGGAGGGACGGGAGCGCACCCGGGAGATTACCGCTGCCATGATCAATCAAGCCAAAGAGAATCTCATCTTGCGCCGCGAAACCCACCTGGACCAATTATCGGATAAGTTAAAAGAAGAACGTGTGCGCCGGGTGATCGGGCCAATATTGTCCGGCTCGCAGGAAGCGAAAAAAATCCCGGAAGATGACATCGATTATGCGGTTGATCTGGGACTCATAAAAAAAGACCGGCAAATACGGATTGCCAACCGCATTTACCAGGAAGTTATCCCCAGGACAATTACCTTTAGCACACAATTAACCATTAACCAGGAATCTTCATGGTACCAAAAAGAAGACGGAACCCTGGATATGGAAAAACTATTATCCGCATTCCAGGAATTTTTCAGGATGAATTTCGAAAGTTGGGTGGATGGGTTCGATTATCGGGAAGCCGGACCGCAATTATTGTTACAAGCTTTTTTACAACGCATCGTGAACGGCGGCGGACGGGTCGAACGGGAATACGGTTTGGGACGGCAACGCACCGATATCCTGGTCATCTGGCCATATCAAACTTCAATCCAATACGCCGTCATTGAATTAAAACTCCTGTACGGCGACCTGGAAACGACCATCCGGGCCGGCGTCGAACAAACCCTGCAGTACATGGACACATGCGGCGCCACCGAAGGTTATTTATTGATTATAAATAAAACACCTAAAGTATCGTGGCAAAAAAAAATCTTTAAGAAAACAATACCCTATCATAATACACAGGTTACCGTTTTCGGCATGTAAGATTTTGCTAGTTTAAAAAATCGTTTTAATCAAAGTTACCGGCAATCTCAGCAGGGCTTTCCAGAATATTTTTTGGTAACCATATACCCCAAACACCAAATTCTTAAGCAGCTCGGCCATTTGTGCATCGTGCATGCCCAGGGAGACGGCCAGTTCCATTCGTCTTTTGCTTTTGTAAAGTATTTCTCGCAGCAGATAGCCGTATTTATCCAGGCCATAGCCGAATTCTTTTTTCCAATTGTAATGATAAGAGGACAGCAGCGCGCCGTTTTTTACGTTTTCCGCGATAGCTTGAGCAGCCAGTTGGCCGCCTTTGACGGCGTAGTAGATGCCTTCGCCGGTCACGGGGCTGACGAATCCGGCCGAATCGCCAACCAGGAGAACATTGCCGAATACCGACTTTTCAACCGTACGTTTAAACGGCAGCGGAAAGGCCCTTTCTTTAGCCAGCTCCAGGTCTTTGGGCAGGAATCCTTTTTGCTTTAAATTCAATACAAACTGTTTATAGGCATTTACAGCGCCCACATCTTTTAGCAGCAAAGCGGTAGCGCCGATGCCGATGTTTACATAGCCATCCTTGACAAAGTACCAGGCATACCCGTTGGGTACTGCGCCAAAAAAAATCGCCATGACTTTTGCCGGGAAATTAACATCCACCATTATTTTGTTATCCACTGGGGTTTCGGAAAGCACGGTCATGGCCAGGTAGTCATCTTCGAATTCTTCGCGTGTGAAGGGGGAACGAATTAATGCGTTTTTCGGGAAACCGGCGGCCATGATGATATATTTTGCTGTTACTGTAGCGGTTTCCGCGATGATTTCATAATCGCCGGAGGGGAGTTGGTGTATGGTTTTTACGCGACATTTATCCATTACAATGGCGCCTGCATTTTGGGCGTCTTTTGCCATAGCCAGATCAAATTCTTCCCGGCGGACAGTGTAACCCGGCACATTATAAAATGATAGACATTTGAATGACGGAGAAAACACGCGGAGTTCTTCGATTTCACAATTAATCGCTTTTACCGCCTCTTTTCCCAGGAGGGGGATAATGCGGGAGGACAAAGCGCCGCCGCAGGGTTTGGGGCGTGGGTAGGGGTGTTTTTCAAAGAGAATGGTTTTTAAACCCAGTTTTGCGGCATAGAAGGCGCTTGATGTCCCGGCAGGGCCGCCGCCTACGACTGCGACATCGTAATTTGTTTCAGAAGTCATAGTTGTCACCTTGAATATTTATTGATGTGAATGATGGATGTTCTTTATATTTTATATGAAAAACGAGAATATTACAATAGGGAAAGATCAAAAAGATAGGGAACAGGCACTGCCTGTTCCCTACTGGAATTACTTCACGATAATACAGAATTCGTCTTCCGTGGAAAATTCCCCGATGATTTGCTTCCCCGATTGCTGGATAAATTGTTTGATGATTCTGCGCTCTCTCTTTTCAATCTCTACGTACTTTGTCATGGATGTCCTGGAACCGGAAAGCACCCAGGTTTGGGCCGGCGTTTCCAAAAGGATATCCAATAATCCCCGCTGGATACGGTATACTACAGGCACTAATTTCAATAAGAATGCCGCATCGAATCGCCGAATTGCGGTCCTTTCTTGAACAACCCGCCACCCTTCCTTGATATTCCAATTCATGGGCTGAAGAATATTTTTATCAAGGAGTTTGGAAAACACCTCAAGCGCAGAGATACTGGTTTTGTCTTTATCCAGGGCTATATATTGGACAACGCTGTGTCCCGCCCCGGTAAAGGGGAAAAGTAAGGGATGCAAACCGCTGCCCACATCTAAAATGGTATTCGGGAGGCCGATATATTTGAAAAGCTCCCGGTAAAAAATATCCAGGCTACTTAACCGTTCCCTGGTGCTGACATGCGATTGAGCCAATGCATTAATAATTTCCGTATAATCGCCGCCGAAAGAGCGAGAAGAAACGGAAAGGTTTTCAATCAACGATTCCCGCGCCGCGATGTCCTTATGGTATTGCCGCAATTCATAATAAATCCTGCGCCGGGCTTTATTAGAAACGTCATAGTAAGCCCGGGTTTTCTGGATTTCTTTTAAAGGTAACCCCTTTTCCAACAACCGGATAAACTTCGGATGCTTTTCCATGGTTTCCATTACCATGCCGGCTGCCGTCTCGGCGTCGATTTTGTACTTTTTGACGGCTTTATCGACAATGGAAGCGATGACTTCCGCAGCCAACCCCGTCTCCAAGATAAAATCATCCTTAAATGTATTTTTCATCATTCATCATTCATCATTTAATTCCTACTTAAATCCTTGTTCCCAGGTTTTATTTAATGAGCTGTCGGGAAACCATTGCTCGTGGGTTTTTAAGATGGAGTTGAGATAGTTTTGCAGGGCGTTATCTTCCAGGGCGCGGCGAATTTGGTTCAATGTATCCATAATAACAAAAAGGTTGTGGCCGGCCAGTTTGCCGGCGTCGTCGAAGACAGCCATCACGTCCGGCAGTTGCCGGCAGATATCGCATTGACAGTTATATTCCCGGAGCCGGTCCTGGTCTTCTTTTTTTAATGCGCCGTAACCGGTCATGTACCAACCGCTCACCGCATAATGGCCGTAAGAAGAGGAATCGAAAATATCCGCACCCAGCGCGGCCAGGAAAGGCAATTCCACCGGGTCGCCCGCGCCGTATACATGGATAGGTAATTCGTCCCCGGCAATAGCCCGGGCATCTTTCAAGATTTTGATAATCGTGGTCAGGTTATGGTTTTTATTGAAAAAAGGCACCAGGCTGCCGATGGCAATATAGTCAACCCCGATCTCCATTAATTCTTCCATGCTTTTTCGCCGCAGTTCCAGGAACCGGCCCCCTTGCTGGACCCCGGCCAGGATACTGTTCTTCACCAAACCTTTGGCTTCCCGGATGCGTTTGCACGTGGAGGCTAATTTCTTCCGGGCGGTCTCGTAATTGTCCCCAGGCGGTGAGATTAGGTCCAGCGGCGAAACAATATCCGCTTTTATCTCATCCTGGAAGGCCACGATTTTTTTATTTTCGAGGTACAGCGGCCTTTTCAGTCCTTGAAAGGCCCCGGAATCCGTCATGATCAATCCGTCAAATCCGATATATTCATGGATGGTAAGACCGGATGCGAATTTCGCTTTGACCTCCGCGTCTTTGTATAAAAAGAAACCGTTGACGATCAGGCCGTCGCTGGAGAATTTATTTTTAAGGTCGTCGATGGGAATCAAATTCGATTTGGGTTGATATACCGGCAAGAATAGAGGCAGGGTGTATGTCTTTCCTTTTTTCGTAATCAACCGGCGTGTGTTAGGCTTATGGAGCGGGTGTGTATCATGCGCGTTCATTTATCCTCCGTTTTCCTCCAAAGATCACTCAACTTTTCAAAAGACTAAGGATTTATTATAACCGAATTTTTAAAAAATGTCTTTTTTTTTCAAAATAGGAAGTTTTTCTCATTGAAATTTCAGACTCCCTGGTGTATGATAACCTCAATCAAATTCAAATTTTTTGAATTACGAAAGCCGGAAATGCGCAAAAGCGTGGTGAGTTAAGCGTAACGTGCGAAATGCAATATGCAAAGCGCGAAACGCTTAAGGGATAAGAAAAAGGGCGCAGCCGGCAGTTATCGTTCGCTTAAAACAGGACGATAGGCAGGAATTAATAGGAAAGGTGGGATATGCTCCAGGGCATAACCCACCTTTTCTTTTTCTCGTTCTCATTTACAAAAAAATTTCAATGTGCTATATTTCCTTTTCAGGAAAATATCGATTGAGCCATAAATAAAAAATGTGAAACAGAGTCGAGGAAAAATGAACAAACGGGTAATAGGGGCATTATTTTTCATTGCGTTTTTTCTCTTCGCCCCCCTTTCCTCATTTTGCCAGAAATGGCTCACGCACCACTATACCGGGCTTGACGGTTTACCCAGTTCCAATGTTTTCGACATCACGCAGGATACCATGGGCCGGGTTTGGTTTGCCACCCGGGCAGGTATTGCCTGCTATGACGGCGTTTCGTGGCAAAATTATACGTCGTCCCACGGCCTCCCGGTCCTCTCCTTTATGAAGATACGGGCCGATGAAAAAGGACGCATCTGGGCGCTGCCCCAGGTCGGCAAGGAAGGGATTCAAATCGTTTTTTATGACGGGCTCCGCTGGAATCCCATCGATCTTCTAAGGGGCTCCTATAACCAGATGGGGAGGATACCCTCTTTCCTGGTGATACCGGTGGAACAAGGAAAAGAAGCCGATGATAAACCTACTATTGTGATGGGAACCCTGGATGCGGGGTTATCCCGCTGGGAAAAGGGAAAATGGAGCAGTCTTACCATTGACGACGGTTTGCCCAGTAACCGGGTGAACGGCGCCGCCGTCCTGGCCGGAAAACTTTTTGTCGCCACGGATAAGGGATTGTCGGTGATCACCTGGGACAGCGGCAGGCGTATCGTGGATAATCGCTGGAACACATTATTAGGGCTGCCTTCCCGGAAAATCCGGGGGATTTGCAGCGAATATAAAGACCATTTCCAAAACCGGGCGCCGGGTTCTCCCTTCGGATCAAAAACCTCTCGTCTCTGGATTTACGGCCATTACTGGCTGGCATGTATCGATGAAACGGTATTTCAAAATGAAAGCGGCGACCCCGCCAAATATGCGCAATATGTGAAGATATACGACCCGGTGGAAACCCGGCTCAAGGCAAAAGACCTGCCGGTGGAACTGCTGCCGGATTACCACGGCGGTTTATATGTGGGTGATCACTTTGAACTCTTTTATTTTAATTATCAAACACAACGCACAGAGATGCTCAGCCCGGATAGCGGCATGGTGGGCAGTGGGGCCAACGGTATGTTCATCGATTTTGAAAAAAATATCTGGGTGGCCTGTGACCGGGGGGTAACCAAAATATCCGGCAGACAGCTTACCCGGCAGTTTACCAGTTTTCAAATGAACCAGGGGATGCTGGAGGATGAAGTCTCTGCTGTCCTGGAATATAAGCCGGGTAAATTCATATTGGGACATAATACCGGTTTCACCTTTTTCGATTATCACAGCCGCCAATTCGATAAACTGCCGTTTCCCTATACTCCCGGTTTCAATTTACTGCGCCGGGTATTGGAGATGCAGCGGGACAGGAAAGGAAACATCTGGGCGGCGCTGGGACCCGCGGGTCTGGCCCGGATTGATCCTCAGCGAAGAATCGCGCTTTTTACCCCTTCCTCCGGCGCGCCCTACAATACAACAGGCGTGTGGGTTGATGCCGGGGACAACATTTGGCTAAGTTCGGAGCAGGGGTTTTTCGTCAAGTCCGGCGAACTTTTTTTGCCTGTGACGCTGGGCCCTGATCCCCAACCCGCACTAAGGAAAATTTTCGGGGAGGCGGGCGGAGAACGCCGGGTGCGCTACCTGGCGGGGATGGGTACCGGCGTTTATATATACGAGGATGAAACGAAACAGTGGAAAAATTTCCAGGCGCCCGGCGATATTCGGGCCAACGGCGTATACGCCATCTACAAGGACAGTAGAAATCGCTTGCTGGTGGGCACACTGGCCGGCTTGTATACCGTGGAAAAGGACGTCTTAAAGAAATTCGAGGAAAAAGGTTTCGAACTCAGCCACCCCGTCTATTTCATCCTGGAGGATCGAGAAAAACGCCTCTGGCTGGGAACCGATGACGGCGTGGTGCGCTGGGACGGCAGCCGTGTGCAGCGGTATTCGATATCCGACGGCCTCATCGGCCAGGAAACTAACCGCAGCGCAGGTATAATGGACAGTTCCGGGAAACTGTGGATCGGCACTAACCGCGGCCTATCCATTTACGAAGAAATCCCGGATTATTACATCGGCAGGAATCCCCCGCCAAAGCTTTACCTATTGAACCTGGAATCGGACGGCCGTAATATCCCCCTGCTTCAACCGGTAAAATTAACCGACAGCACCCATGACCTGGTCTTTCATTTCAGGGGAATTTCTTTCCTGGATGAGAAAGAGGTCCGGTTTAAAGAAAAACTAGAGGGATTTAACGAGACGTGGTCCGAGGAACATTACCCATATAAACAAATGATAAGGTACGCTAACTTGCCCGCGGGCAGGTACCGGTTCCACCTGGTCGCACGAAATGTCCTGGGGGTATGGAGCGACCCGGTTGTATCGCCCTGGATAACCATCCCCAGGCCCTTTTATCGGCAGTGGTGGTTTATCCTCCTTGAGATAATTGCGGCCGCTTTTGTTTTTTACAGTTTCGTGAGCTATATTTCCCAGAAGCGCAATGCCGCACTGCTGGAAAAACAGGTAATCGAGCGGACCGGCCAGTTGGCGGCGTCGGAAAAACGATACCGCACCCTGTTTGAAGAGTCCCGGGATATGATCTTTACCACCACAAAGGAAGGACGATTTGCAGACATTAATCCCGCAGGTGTAGCGTTATTGGGATATGCCTCACTGGAGGAAGCGCTAAAGATCGACATCAGGTCGGGATTCTACTATTCGTGGGCGGACCGGGACGCGCTTTATAAAGAACTAAAAAAAAGGGGGTATTTAAGGGATTTTGAAATAGCTATCCGGCGAAAAGATGGGGAGAAAATAGCCGTGATGGTAACGGCCGTCCCGGTTCCC
>JAUPLE010000504.1 GCA_030837085.1 Acidobacteriota bacterium
AATAATACCGTTGATTACCCGGTAACGGGCCCGGGCGGCAGCGATAATGGTTCCGACTTCCTCCTGCCGGGTTACATCGGTTTGCACATAAAAGACCTCGGCGCCGGCGTTTTCAATTTCTTTAAGCCTGGCTGAAATTTCCAGGGTGAGGGGTGAACGGTCGCAGAGCACCAGGCGGGCTCGATAATTTTCCGCCAGGCGCCTGGCCAGGATGAGCCCCAAACCACCGACCCCACCGGTAATAATATAAACTCCACCGTGTTTTAATAATTCGCCCCGTTTGCTGGATTCCTCGGTTTGCCCGATGGTAAAAGGAAATTCTTTGTATTGTTTCACCTGGCGCTGATGTTCATGGAAACGGATTTCCATTACCCCTGTAATGGGTTTCTCTAGTTCTTGCCGGAGAATCTCAGCCAGTCCTGCCGCAGTGTTTTTTTCCTCGACGGCAATGGTTTTGAATACCAGGTTCGGATTCTCGTTGTGGATGGTTTGCAGCATGCCGCCGACCGCCGCATAGGCAGGCTGAGGTATACCATCGCTGTGAGTATAAACATAAGATATTTGTATTCTTTGCCCGGATACCTGCGACAGGAGAGCCTTGCTGAGATATACCAGGGAAAACATCCCAAGAGAAAGTTGCTTTTCCAACACCGCTTCACCAGCGACATTTTCTCTTGTACCGGTCTCCTCACAGGACCACATATGCAGTATCCGGATGGGTTGGGACTTTTGCAGGGCCAGGGCCTGGAAGAGTTTAAGGTAATCTTCTTCCTGGCTGGGATTCACTTCAAAGAGGCGGTCGCCCCATTGCCGGAAGGTCGAACCGGGCTGTACCCGGATCAGGGGGATTTCTGCCAGCGCTTCATCGATTCTATTGTCCCCACTGAAGAGAAGTAAGCTCTCTCCGATTGGCCGCTCTTCTCGATCGACCGTGATTGGGACGTTTTCCCAATGGCTTCGATAGAAAATTTTTTCGACTGCTCCGCCGGCCTGTAAAAACGGACGGGGGTAGTACCCGGTTATTTTCACCAGTAAACGACCGGATTCATCCAGGATTTCCACGTTATAACGGTCCAGGGTGGAAGGGGAGTTCCCGTGGTCGGCGACGGCGGCTTTCGTCACCCTGGCGTAACATTCTGGGGTCAGCGCCGCCAATATTTCCACTTCATCGACGGTAAAAGGAATGTATGGATGGGTAGGGATACGGTCAACCTGGCCGAGCCAGGCTGTGATAACTTGCAGGGCCCCGTCCATAAGTTCGGGATGGAGCATTACCCCCCGGCAACCTTCTTCTACGTGTAATTGGAGCCGCGCCAGTCCCTGCTCCGGGCCGGCATACAACTCCCGGATGACCTGGAAACTTTCCCCATACCGGTAACCGATGCCTTGCAACAGGCGATAACAGTCCACGCCGGCAAGCCGGTGGGTACATTCTTTTTTTATGGCTTCCAGATCACAGGGATGGGGCGCGGCGTTCGCTTCCTGGCCAGACGCATAACTCATGCTCCATTCGGCATGAACCAGCCGGGCGCCCTTTTCGTCTACTGTTTCGGCTTTACCTAACACGTGGTCGCGCCTGGGTTTCAGGCTGATAAAAACTTCCGCCCGGGGGCCCGATAGGATCAGGGGCCGCGGCCATACGATATTACGGATATATTTAATGTATCTGCCGGGATAGGATAATTCCCCGGCGGCCCGGGCCATTTCAAAATAAACGACCCCCGGAAGCACCATCCGGTCGGATACGACATGGTCTTTTAAAAACGTATCCCCCGGGGTGAGGACCCTTTTGTAACAATGTTCACGAAAGTTCGATTCATTGCTGTCGATAAAGGGGTGAAGTCGGGCTGAAACATTACTGCCTCCATGAATTCCCATGGCAGAGCCCGCCTGCTTGACGGTGAGCCAATGGCGTTCCGGGGTAAAGCTGTAAGTGGGCAGCGGTACCCTGCGGGGTTCTATCTGTGCGTCCCGGTACAACATTTCCCAATCGATTTCCAGGCCGGATACCCATAATTGGGCCAATTTGGCGTATTTTTTTTCCTTGATGATTATTTTTAAATACTCTTCCCCTTCTTTGCCTTCCAGCAGCAGGCCGGTATTGAGGTTGCCGGTACTGCTGCTGCCCTGGTAAAGGGCTTCGATGGGACTTTCACCCCGGCAGAAGCGGGATAATTTTTCTTCCAGTTCAGGGATGGAGGTAATCGCCAGGGCCAGCCGTTCCGGCATAGCCTGGCGTCCTACCTGCAAGGTGTAAGCGATATCGATGAGCCGGGCAGTTTTACCTACTTCGCGATGCAGGAAAGCGGCCAGTTGACCGGCATTGGCTTTCAACCGCTCCTGGGTTTGGGCCGAGAGCACCACCAGGTGGGGGATCCCGTCGGCTGTTTCATTGGACTCAACCGAACCGGCGAATTCTTCAACGGGATACTCTTCCAGCAGGAAGTGGGTATTGACCCCACCTGCGCCAAAAGAGCTGACCCCGGCGCGGCGGGGATAGGATTTGCCGCGCCCAGTTCCCGCTTCTTCCAATACCGGCCGTTGCCATTTGGCCAGGGTTTGTTGAAGGTAAAAAGGCGTCTGGGAAAAGGATATAAGCGAATTTGGTTTTTCCGCGTGAAGCGTGGGCGCTAATTGTCCATATTTCATTTGCAGTAAAATTTTAATAATTCCGGCAGTAGCTGCCCCTGATTCGAGATGTCCGATGTTGGATTTGACCGAGCCGATGGCGCAGTAGCCGACATCGGATTTATAATTTTCCAGGTTACTATTTTCC
>JAUPLE010000505.1 GCA_030837085.1 Acidobacteriota bacterium
CCGGCTGGAAATCCTTAATGGCCGGCGCTGTAATGCGTGCTTTATCAGCATCCAAACCCAGGGCATTCCAATCAATACTCAATTTACAGTTCACATCCTTTTTCGCCCAACCCGCAACCGCTGCCATGGTTCGTTTCCCTTTAATAACGTACGCCGTAGCCAATACATCTTTATTGTCGGTCTTTACCGGGCAATCGGGGCTCCAATAACCGATCATTTCACTCTCCCGGATGCCGAAATCATCCCAGGCTTTCCACAACGGGCTGGGGTCCCCGGCCCAGGGCAGACGGTTGGTCATCCCATAGATCATCCCACGCCACGGATTGCCGCCGTCTTGTAACATTTCCCCCATCAAACCGTACGGGATTCCCGATACCTCGATAAGCCAGAAATCCGGCGAAGAATTATAATCAAAATACTCCCCAAACCAGAGCCGGTTGATATAAGGAAAATGCTCCAGGTAAAGATTGGCGCTGTTGGTAAACCCGTCCCTGGGATTATATTGATTGGCCGAATGCAGGTCAATAAGCGCCCCCGGGTTTTTATAGTCCAGGATTTTACGAACCCGTTTCATAACAGTCCGGTTAAAGGCCACATCATCGATATAAAGACCGTCGATGCCCACATTCTCCAGCAACCAGTTGAGCCCTTCGACATAATAATTATGCCACCGGGACATACCACTATTAATAATGGCCGCGTCTTTTAGCTCCGGCGCCAGCCAGCCCGGGATATAATTTCCTCCCAGGTGCTCCCGGAGCCAGGCAAAACCGCCGCCCGGCCCATACGACAATACTTCGTCGCCCAGGCTGCGCAGCGCAAACAATTCCGGCGCAATATTGGACAACTCCCGCACCGTATAATAAATCTTAACCTTCATCCCTTTCCCGTGCGCTTCGTCGATATAAGCCTTCATCTCTTTGGGCCGCATAAACGGATAATTAATAAAAGGATTGATATCGGTCGCATGGTGCACATTTACAACATTGGCCCCGGTCGCTGCAATCTTATCCAGCGGATCAAACTTGTGATAATAACGGTCTTTCCACTGACCGGCCGTATCCAGCGTCTTAAACGGTGTAATCAACAAAGTGAAATTAAAATGCAGGTCTTCTCCCGGCTTGAGCGTACGCGCCCCGCTGTAAGCCTTAACCAGGACGGTATTGCCGTCTTTTTCGGTGATATAAGCGCCGCCCTTGCCTTCATTGTGCCAGGATACCGGCATGTTCAACGGTTTAAGGTGGTAAAAATTCGTATTCAAAGGCCGTACATAATTCACGTCCCGGAGACTGTATTGCAGCCCGGCGTTTACGTCCCCCAACCAGGCGCCGTCCTGGTTCTTTTGAACATCCCATTTCCAATCATGAGAGGCAGGGCGATAACCCCCTTTTAATCCCAATCCCATCATATAACGGGCAACCTCCCCGGCCATGGGAATCTCAAGCCGTATATCCTTAACCTCCAGCGGTTGAGTCGCCCGCAGGGTCACGTCGAATTCCAGGCAGCCGTCCATTTCCATTAGCGTAATGCAATTCATCAGCAGTGCGCCCGAAGCAGCCGTGCTCCTGGCCACCCAGCCCACGGCCCCCGGCTTCTTCATAATAACTTTGGCTTCCTTTTCCACCGGCTCCCAGGGTAAAATCTTTCCGTCGCCGCCCTCTACTACCAGGGTCATCGGGGCAGTAAGGATTTCTCTGCCGTCGCCTTCGCCTTCCAGGATATGAGTCATTTCCGGTGCAAACTTACTTTTGATGCTGACAGGAAAACCCGCTGCGCCGACGGCGACTGTTCGCCCCAGGCAGCCGACGACGGGACCATTCTCCTTTTGCTCTACGGTCATTTCTGTAAAAGGCCGCACCAAACCGAAACCCAGGCCAAGCTGGGAATTCAACCAGCGCAATCGTGAAAGTCGCCGGGGTTCACTGTCCCCGAAATCGGGAAATATTTCATCCGTGACGGTTAATTCCAGTTTGATGGTCTGGGATTCCAGCACTGCTTCGCCATCTACTGCCGGTATAAAGGAAATCGTTCCTTCATATACGCCCGGTAAAAGTTCTTCCGGCATTTCCAGGCCGAACCACAGCGGTTGGATTTTTCCTTGAGCGACGGGGCATTTCTTATCTAAAGGGGTCCCAGCCCAATCATAGCCGTCGAGGTTGAAGCAGGTCATGGCGCTGGGGGGGATTGCCATGGCGTTTTCTTTGTTCTTTAGCAGCGATACTTCGATCTCCAGTCCCGGGATAGCGGCTTTGGCGGCATAGAGGCCCACCTGGAAAACGTAAAATTCTCCCTGGCCGACTTTTCCCTTGAAGGTATCCTGGGGACCGGTTTTCATCCACTTGTAGGGCAGGTCATCGGTCATGCGGATGGGATTGGCGCGATCTTCGGGAAATAATAGGAAACTCTTGTCCGCATGTTTCGCCAGCAGGTCATCCACTTCCTTTTTCGTAGCTATAACCTCCATGGGATAAAAACTGTTAAACGCATCGATGGCCTGGAATTCTTTTACTGTTGCCTGGATCAAGCGGGGCCATACCTCTTTTGCCGATTCGCCGGAGAAGAGGTTGTTTTTCTTCAGCCATTTTGGGGAGGCGGTTTGTTGGGGGGACTGATATTCCACTTTAGGGTAATGGGCGGAACCGGTGGAAGTATAAGCAAGGTAGTATATATAATAGTCGCCGGGTACGGCGCCGGGTTGAAATATCAAATCGCCGTATTCGCGGTTGATCTCAACCCGGAACACATTATCGATGCGTTGGCCGGTTTGGGCGTCGATAATGATGATATTCTTTTTTTCCGGCTCAAAGTCCCTGCGCCGCCAGGGGATATGCATGGCTGCCGCATCGGTTTTAGCGGACACGGAAACCACGGCCCGGTGGTTTCCCAATGAAGCGGTATCCCATTGGCCGGTGGTGTAAGGTATCTCCTCTACCTCTGCTGCCAAGAGGCTGTTGAAAAAAAGCAAAACAAAAAGTATTGATAATATGATTGTCGATTGTCTCATAGTTTACTCCTTATCCTGAAATCGCGCGATCGGGTTATAAATTTTAATAGGGAATGCCGTGTTTGTCAAATAAAAAAATTCTTTTAAAAAATATTTGTTGCAATAATTTTTTTGTTTCTATATAATCTCTTGATAAAAATCAAAGGAGGTTTTTATGAGACGAAATGGGAAACAAATAATGATGGTTGTGGTTTTTCTGTTGTTCGGATGGTTTTTAAGTGTCCCGGTGACGGGGCAGGAACCTGGGGCCAAACCCACCCTGGCGGAAGTTGACGCCTTGATGGTTGACAAAACCGTGGAAAATTGCGAGAAAGCAATTAAGGGGTATGAGTTATTGTTGAAAGATGACCCCAAGAACTATGAGATACTCTATAAGCTAGCCGATGCATATTCAGTCATCCTGGATATTAAAACCGCGGGCTTCCTGGAAGAAAAAGACGAATACAAACCGATACTCAAAAGTCTGGGAACCACTGCCAATGGGTATGCCGAAAAGGCCTATAAATTAAACTCGAAAAGTAAAGACGTCGTAGCATCGGCCTTGCGCGCTTACGCTTATTACTCTGCCAGCTTCGGGGTAGTAAAAGCTGTTTTCAAAGGAGCTGCCGGGCATTATAAAGAACTGTGCAACGAACTGATAAAGCTGGACGATAAGTTCAGAGGGGCAATGGGTTATCGCTTCCTGGGAAAACTTTACATCGTAGCCCCCTGGCCGGTGGGCAGTGACAGTAAAGCGTTGAAAATGTTTAAAAAGGCCATAGAAAAAGATAATGCGACTTTGTATTCGCATTATTTTGCCGGCGAGCTTTACTTTGAAGATGACGAATACGAGCTTGCGGAAAAGGAATTTGTTTTTGTGCGGGATAATACTCCTTCCAACGATGAAGCTTACTATTTCGATGAATACAAAAAGAAAACCCTCGATTACCTGGCAAAAATAGAGCAAAAGAAGAAAAAATAAAAAGCCCCACGGGATTTATCATACACTTTAGAGGAACGAAAGAACACAGAAACGGAGGGACGCGATTACTCGCGTCCCTATTTCTCTATGATTGAAATTTGTAAGATGAAAATTCGTTAATTCGTTTTATGGCCTTTCTTAAGCTATATGAATTCTTTGCCGCCGAGTCTATATCCCAATTATTTTGAATGAAAGGGATGAGAGCGGTATTATATTCCGGGCCCTTTTTAGCATATACCCTGGGCTTTAATTGTTCGGCCAAAAGTTTGTTATTGCTTTTAACTGCCAACTCTTTCATTAAATAAAGGCTCGGTTTGTACTTGAATTGCAACTCCACATTCTGAGGATTTCTGCGGTCACATTGTTTCAGACCAGGTAAATCGCTTTCTTTTATCCCGAGAAACCTGGAGAAACCCGTTTTATCTGCCATCAGCCATGCTTCCGCTTCATCGCAAGCGACCCTGAAAATCAGGTTAGGATTCATAGGTGTTTGATTAAACCAGCTTTTGATTAATGACGGAGGGCAATCGATATCATCCAGGTCAGTGAGAACAAAAACCGGCAGATTTAAACGATTATAATTCAAAATTTTGTTTTTTATCTCTCCGCCCCGAATCGGTTCTTCTCTTGTTACTTGAAGATCATCCCGTGAATGCCGCAAAAGCCTTTTACTGATTTCTCTCGTAACCGCATCTTCGCCGACGACTATTATATCGATCATCATCAATCACCGATTTTTATTTGCTGTAATTTATCGATATCTTTTGGCGCTGAAGCGGGTATTACAGCCTCTGCCATGGAAAAACCGGCTTCCAGGTATTGTTTTATTTGTTCGACGCAGTCGCCCCGCCTGGCCAGGGTTCCTTCCGGCGTGGTCTCTAATAAAACCACTTCATCGGCGCCGATTCCTTCGGTCAACAAATCGTAACTATGCGTCGTTATAATGACCTGGCGAATCCTGTTTTTTCTCCTTTGAAGCTTTGAAATAAACTCCGGGAGTTGCTTAATAATTGCTGTATGTAGATACAGCTCAGGTTCTTCAAGCAATATCGTTTCCTGCCCGTCCAGCAGCGCCCACATAAAACCTATCAAGCGCAGTGTACCGTCAGAAAATTGCGCTTCCTGCTGTAATGCTCCTCTTGCACGCCAATGTGTATAAATCGCTTCCAGGTGAGGAGTGCCTTTTTTGTCGGTTATGAATTGTAGTTCCTCTAATTGAGGGACGGCTATCTTCAATACTTCGTTTATCCTCCTTATATAGGCATCGCGGGTATTTTTGGCGGTTTTACTTATTTTATCGAGCAAATTCCGGCCATGATAATCTTCTTTATTGGCCGATAACATATAAGAATCAGCATCTCTTACCAACTGTGGAACGATATTCAAGTATTGTATCTCCTGGAGGAAACGATACACTTCCCTGAATTCTTTATTTGACGTCGGCTGCTCAAGGTGGGTGAATTTTAATGTGTCGCTGTCTTCTTTTGGGGATTTATTATTTCTTTCAAGCACCCATCTCTTTTGTTTTTTATTCCATACTTTCTCTTCGACGATGACTGCCTGGTTTTTAATTATCCCGCCACCAGAATGTTTAAAGACCAATCTATAAATCCACTCCGGTTCTTGAGCAGGATTTTCCGATAAATGCACCTCGATGCCGACATCGGGATGTCGCCTGGCGGCAAGGCAGCGTATTTTCGACACCCCGCCCCTCTCTTCGACGGCATATTGAAATCCCCCGGCCTGTTTTACGATATCTCTTAAAAATCGTATCACATCCAACAAGTTGGATTTCCCCGAAGCATTCGGCCCCACAACAAATATCCTGTGGGTAAAATCGACATCGACGGATTTAAAATTCCGCCAGTTGTCAAGTTTTACTTTTGAGATGTACATTTAACTTCTCCTTTAAAACAAGTCTCATTCAAACATAGATATCACAAAAGGATTTTATTGTCAATCGCTCCTACCTTACGATAAATTTGATCGTTTCGATTTCCTGGCCGTTGACTTTTACGGTTAATGTATGGTCCCCTCTCTGCAATTGCCAGAAAGGAAACTTTGGAAATACTTCTCGCCGGTACAACCTGCCGTCCACGTAATAATCGACGGCCTCGCCGGCGCTAAACCCCATTACTTCGAATGTAATCTGCTGCGCCCCCCTGGATACGGCATCCGCTATATAAAAATAATCCCCCTGCTGTGGAAAGGATATGCGTTTCTCTTTCACCGGCGCTATGCCGATCATGCCGCCGGGATTGTTCCGATACGCCCATTCTTTATACAACTCCGGGTAATTGATTTTTACCTGGCCTTTGTCCCGTATATGCCAGGTACATGTCGTATGCGGCAAATTCCGCCTATCAAAGTATTCATCCACAGTGTCCGGGCAATTCCCGGAAACTAGTTCGCCGGATAACGCGCATATTCTTTGTCTGACTACTCCCGCCGGTACTTCGATGGCCCCTTTGGTCCAATCTTTTTGAAGGGCCAAAAAGATATCCCTTAAAATGGTGGGAGCATTGCCTACCCGCGAGGTATCCTGCATATTTTCCCCGGCGGGATTCCCGATCCATACACCTACGGTATATTGCGAATTGACTCCCACAGCCCATTTGTCGCGGAACCCCTTGGATGTCCCTGTTTTGATGGCCACAGGAAACGGTAAATTCATGGAAGATTCATAACCGAAAGACGGGAACCGGGCGGATGGGTCTGCCAATATATCCCAGGTTAAAAAAGCAGCGGTATCATCGAATAACCGCGTTTCGGAAATAGGTTCTCCTTTAATAAATACGGGAGAATAAACGACGCCTTTATTGGCAAAGGCAGAATACGCAGTCGCCAGGTCCAGTAATTTGACTTCCCCGGAACCGAGGGCAATGGTCTCGCCGTAAAACCCGGGATCGGATTTGAGATAAGAAAAGCCGGCTTGTTGTAATTTATCGATTACCTGGTCCGGCTTGAGTTTCATGGCCAGGTAAAAGGCCGGGATATTGTATGAACAGGCCAGGGCGACGCGGAACCTCATCGGTCCATGTTCCATTCCGTCATGGTTCTGGGGGAAAAAGCCGCCTTTCGAAGGAAACTTGATATCCGGCAAAATATCGGCGGGGGTATAGCCTGTCTCCAGGGCCAGGGCATAAACAAACGGTTTCAATGTGGAACCGGGTTGCCGAAGCGAGGTGGCCAGGTTCACATTCCCGGCATTCCGGTCGTTAAAATAATCGGGCGAACCGACAAACCCAATCACCTGGTGGGTTTTATTGTCGAGGATTACCGCCGCCGCGGAATTGACATTGTAGGTATTTAATCTTACCAGGTGCTCCCGGATCAGGCCTTCGATCTCTTTCTGGATGTCTAAATCAAGGGTAGTGTATACTTGTTCGGGGATTTGCCTGCCTTTGAATCTTTCTTTTACTAATTCGATGAAATGGGGGGCCAGGAAAGGGCTTTGATTCATTTGAAATTGAATTCCTTCGCTGGCGGCGCGCCGGTATTCGTCAATGGTTATGTGATTATTATTCTTGAATATTTCTAAGACGTTCTTCCATTGTTTTTCCAGCGCGGGAAGATGTTTGGCGGGGTTGTACTGCGAAGGCGATTTGGGAATCAATGCCAGGTAGATGGCCTGGTTTAATGACAATTGCGAAGGCGCTTTCCCGTAATAATACCATGACGCCTGGGTTACTCCGTAAACCAGGTTCCCGAAGGGCAAATGATTGATATAGGCTTCCAGTATTTCGGATTTGGATACGTGCATTTCGAATTTGAGGGCAGAGAAGATTTCAGAGATTTTGTTGAATATGTTCCGGCTCTGGTGGCGGTAGAGCAGTTTGGCGAGCTGCATGGTAATGGTAGAACCGCCGGAAACGATCCGCCGGCCTTTGATGTTCTGCCACGTTGCCCGGAAAAGGGATGAGAGTACCACGCCTTTGTGTTGGTAGAATTGTTTATCTTCGATTAGTACGATTGCCCGGAGGAAGTGGGGGGAGATTTCGGATAAGCGGCAGGGTTTGACGTAGGTTTCGTCGGAGGAGAAGTAGGTGCGCAGGGGTTTCCCGTTCCAGTCGTAATAGGTGGTGGAGTAAGGGGTGTTTTGGAAGTCTGTGGGATCGAAAGAAGCAAAGTAAATGGCGGCGATAATAATAATGATTATTAAAATGGAGCCGGTAATGATTAAGCGTTTTTTGGTTTTTGTCATGGTGATTTCTTTGTGACCAGGGGGCTTTTTTTGAAAAAGCCGCCCCCTGGACCCCCGAAAAAACTTTTGTTTAGTTAGAAGTTTTGGGAAGTCCAGAAACCCTTTTTCAAAAGGGTTTCTGGCCGCCGGAGGCATTATTTAACCTGCACACTCCGATTATCATTCCTCCCGAAAACTTCAAAGTTATACATCTCACAGACCACTGTATTGGGCACGGCATACGTACCTTCATTAGTAGCAATCACCAGGTACTTCCAGACATGCTTACCCCGACTCAAATAATCGGCAAATACCTGCACCCTGTCAAAATATACCTCACTCCGGTAGAAATTTCCCCAATAAGCATCCCATTCATTGTCCCGCGTGGTCTTCTCCAAATCCAATTGCGAACCCGTCTGAAAATTAGGATTCACTACTTTCAAACCCGCCGGTATTGGGTCATCCAACATCACAAACGGATGCTCCATATTCGTATTTACCGTCACTTCCACGATGTACTTTTCACCGGGCTTAAATACATTATCCTTTACTTCCTTACCATCCAATTTCTTATAGACCTTTTCCACTTTAAACCCGCGGTCGATGGCTTCAACCTCACCCATTGGGTAATATTTCAACCGCAGCAGGTAATAAAGCATACCTGTCCCTTCCTTTTTAAAGGTCGCTTCGATTTTATCGTTGGCTTTATAGCCGCTGAGCATTACCTCGCTGGTCCGGGCCGTCAGTTCGCGGCTGGAGAAGTTCTCTTTCGCTTTTGGTAAACCATTGAACAAGACTTCAGCCACGAAATTCGGTGTATCCTTTTCAAAGACCCGGTAGTACTTCTCGAACGCCATAAACAACCGGATATGGTCCTGCGTGGACAGCCACCGTTTTTGATTGGTAGTGGTGGTGAGCCAGCGGGCGATCTTTTCCGCGTAAGGGAATTTCCCGTATACCGTTAAAAAGGTTTCCAACACATTGGCGGTCGTTTTGACATTACTTTCATGAATCCACCACCAGGTATTATCTTCGATGTTTTCGAAGTGGGTCATGGTGGGTTCGTCTTTCATCTTGTTAATCAGGGTCTTGGCAAGGACAGGCTGCATATACGGCGGCAGGTCGTTTTTCAGGTCCAGCGCTTTCACCAGGTACGCCAACCCTGCGAAAGGTATGCGGTCTCTTACTTCAAAAAGGTTATTGATCGCATCTTTCATAAAGATATTATCTTTGCTCAAGGCATAGACGGCATACGATTGCACCAGGAACCACACATTATTGGAATAAGGATATTTGGAGTTTATCGTCCTGTTGGCGACGCCCTTCAGGTATTCTTCGGCGTCCCGTAACATTTTGGGATCGATATAATACCCTTTGGCGCGGGCGTCCAGGATAAACTCTACGGCGTAGCAGGTGAGATACGGGCAGGGGAAAATACATTCCGGGTAATATTTAAACCCACCGTCCTGGTATTGGGGCATGATCTTCAAAAGGTCCTCGATGCGCTTATCAATATCCTGCTTACTCATATCCAAAAGCTTGTAAGTCAGTAGGAATTCCCCGGCGCCCACCAGCGGGTATTGTTTGGATATCCGCTGTTCCAGGCAATCGTACGGGTATTCCTGGAGAAGATCGAAATTCCGTTTCACACCCACCATAGCGGAGGAAGCCAGGGTGATTTCCACTTTATCCAGGGACCGCAGCGTCCCGGTGGGCACGATGATTTGCTCGGTTACCGGCGCGGTTTCCACTCTACCGAAATTGGCCGCGGCTTCGGTAAACTGGGGCACCCGGACCGGGATTTCCTCGTAAAGGCCATCGGTAAATCGGTCCGCAACGGCTTTGAAAGTCAATTTCGCCGGCGCTGTCGACGTGACATTAAAACGATACCAGACCGGCTGAGTTTCGCCGGGGTTCAAATTGATCTTTTTAATATCCGGGTCGCCTTTTTCCCGTTGGATATTTTCGCAGCTTACCTGGACAGCGACTTTCAAGCTCTTATCGGAATTATTGGTAACTGTAACCCCGGCGGAAAAAGCATCCATGGGGCGGGAAAAGTCCGGGAGCGCGGGTTTCAGGATCAGGTTTTTCTTTACCAGGATATCCTTGCTGCCGCTGCCGAACAGGTTGTTGACAGTGCCCCCGACCGCCATGGCTTTGAAAGTGGTTAAATTGTCCGGCAGTTTAAACGACACTTTGGCTTTTCCTTTATTGTCGGTGACGATGAAGGCGGTATAATAAGCGCTTTCTTTGAATTCCTTGCGCACCACCACGCTGCCGAACACCGAACCGCCGCCGTCGCCGCCCTGGTTTTCGCCTTTCTCGCCGTACTTCCGCCGGCCCAGTACATCATTTAACGTGGATACGGTCCTGACATCCAATGGCCGGTTGGCCCAGAAAAAGTCAAAGGGATTGGGCAACTGGTAGCCCACCAGGTTCAGTACTCCTTTGTCCACTACGGAAATACATAACTCCGCTTTCACCGGCGCGCCTTTGGGATCTTTTACCAAAATATCCAATTGCACGTCGTTTCCCGGTTCATAGGACGCTTGATTGGCGGTTATTTCGACGTTTAATTTCATTTCACCGGCGTCGATATCTACTTGCTTATAACCGGCATAGAATTCCGGTTTCCCGGTATCGTTGCCTTGTTCATCAAAGGTCACGGCGCTTCTTTCTTTTAAAATAATCACATTAATATACGCATTGGGCATGAATTCTTTCAGTACGGGAACCTGGATCGTACCGGCGTTGCCTTGCAGGCGCACCACTTTCGACCACATCACCTTTTCCCGTTCGACCGTGATCAACGCCGTTGATTTTTCAAAAGGTGACTTAATCAAGACTTCGATGTTTTCACCCGGTTTATATTTCAGTTTATCGGTCACAATATCGATGGTGCGGCCTTCATTGACGCCCCAGGATATGTAACCCGAACCCGTGACATAGAAATACCCGGAGGTAGTGATTGTGTTTTTTAATTTATCTTCGCCCTGCAGTTCTACGATGTAGTACCCAGGTTTATCGAATTTATATTCTTTTTCAAAGGCGCCGTTGGATAGAGAGATAGTTTCTTTCAACACATCTTCCACGGATTTTTTCCATTCCCAACGTAAAGCGCCGGAGACATCTTTTTGTTGGAACGATTTCCACTCTTCGCGGGTGATTTTCATATCCAGGGTGGTATTCTTGAAGGCTTTTCCTTCGGGGCTGACGGTTACCACTTGCAGTTTTCCCGGTTTGCCTTCCTGGAAAAAGTAAGAGCCGCTTTTTACCCCGATATAATATTGGCCGCGGTGGAGAATCATGGATTTGCTTGTGGCGATGCGGTTGTTGTCTTTATCCTGCACTTCGCCGTAAACGCTGAGGGATACGGAATTTTTCCCGGATACTGTCAGCGGGTCTCTTTCAAATTTGAAATTTCCCTCGTCGTCCAGGGTGATATCCTCTTGATAAATCGTTTCCCTGGAGGTGGATTCGTAAGAACCGAAGGAATAGCCGTCCCAGCCTTCCGGGGTAAAATAGGTGTATTCGGTGGTCCAGGTGCAATTGCCCTGGGCCTGTTTCATGGGGGTCCCGAACAAATAGCGGCCATTAACGGTCCCGCTGAAAGCCTGGCCGGAGATCAGGGATTGTTGATCGAATGCGAGTTTGACTTCAAACTTAGAGGGTTTGTATTCCTGGACGGAAAAGTTGACGCTCTTTTTAAAGGTCGATTTGTCCAATTGGACATTGAAATCGATCCGGTAAAAACCAGTGGGGGTGTCTTGCGGGAGGGTAAACTCATCGGCAAAAGAACCATGAGAGGTTACTTTAGCGCCGGGTAATTCCAGTTTATTGATGGATTGGCCGCGGGAATCGAAAACCTCCACGCCGATTTGTTTGACGTTGGGAATCTGCATGGGCCCACCGAGTACCTG
This sequence comes from Acidobacteriota bacterium, assembly GCA_030837085.1. Classification (GTDB taxonomy): domain Bacteria; phylum Acidobacteriota; class Aminicenantia; order UBA2199; family UBA2199; genus JAKAGC01. The sequence continues at coordinate 12,069 of JAUPLE010000505.1, forward strand.
CCTCACGATACCCTTGAATTTTACAGTTTGCCCTCCTTTGTAGAGGTGCTTATCCGTGAAAGCCAACAAGTGGTTATAGAGATATTGGGGTTCGTAATTGTAATTAACATTGCCCCGGTACGTGAAATTCCACATCTCCAGCATTTCACTTTTCTTCCCCCAGATAAAACTTTTATTAGGTTCTGAAAATACAAAGCAGTCCTGGAGGTTGTTATTTTCCAATACAGATGTGGGAGGTTGGAATATACCGACGCCATCTTTATTGGCTTTGACTTCGCCCAGGCCGATACTGTTTTTGGGGTTAAAATTTTCAATTTTAAAGGTTAAATTCGGTACGAGGTCCCCGGTTTTCATGTTAAAAGGAACGAGAAATATCTGGGTCGGGCTGTATTTGGCAACCATGGCCACGTTGGTTAATTGGAAAACATGATCGGCGTTATATTCCGACGTAGCATTGGCAAAGTTAATATAGTAATAACCCGGGTTATTGGCGCCAATAAGATTGAGGTTGAATCCCAGTACGGCCCCGATATTCTTTTTGACCGGGATGTTCCATTTGTAATGGCTGCAGGTGCTCACGTCCATTTTATGTGGATTCAAACCGCTCCAATCTTCATGGTATAAATCCCGTAAGTCCTGGACCTCCAGCGATCTATAATAGACCGGCGTCTCGAATACGTTGATTACTTCGATGGGGATATCCAGGTCCAGGTAATTTTCTAAGACAAAGTGCGTGTAGTTGGGTGGGGCGAGGAACGGGTCATAATCCAGGCATTTAATGGTATATTTTTTGTCGGCGCCCAGTTTATTCACGAATTGGTCCCTCAGGTCGGCGGGGACTGTCAGGGTATAAGTCGTATTGGGGACGAATTTGCCCATGACGGTAATGTAATGCGAATTCCAGTCGCCGCTTTTATCGATGGTCACCGGCGGTGAAAAAGAGATTCTATTGAAGAGGTGTTTTAGCTGCACCGGGTTTGAAAATTCAATTTCAAAGCCCTTGTCTGGTGCAAATGCGTTATCCACCTTGAGGATGCGGAATATTTCATAAGTGCGGAAGCCCACCACCCTTTCGCTTGTCATGCCCACGTTGCCTTCCAGGGCCGGCAGGCCGGCCAAGAATTTTACCTGGATATCCGCGGCCTGGGGATAGGGTTCATTGGGGCTGATGGTCACACAACGCTTAGCATAACGGTTATCTTCCGTATAGTAATAAAGAAGTTTCCGTTCTTCCTTTGTGCAGTACCTGACCGAAAAGGTTGGCGAGCCGTTGGGGGTTACGATACTGATAAACTTTGAAATTTGTTCGGGGTCAACATCCTGTGAGAATTCTACCAGGACAAGTTGATCCAGCGTTTGCCACTTGGCCCTCTCGTAGGGTTTGGAGTGGGTGAGGGAAACAGTGGGAGTGGTGAAAGTCCATTCTTTTTTCTCGGCAATCTTCCCGGTAAAAGCCGTATACCCTTTGAAACGGACGTTATATTTGGTGGACAGTTTCCGGGGCTGGTCGATGCGGTAGCAATAGGTGGTAGAGCTTTTCCAGTAGCCTTCTCCTTTAAGGTAAGGGAGAGTTTGGATCAAGGTCGTTTCGGTTTTATCAATTTTTTTCAAAGGCGACACCGGTTCGGAAAAGGTAATGGAGATTTCGTCGGTTTCGCCGATGTCCCGCGTCTCGCCCTGGGGATGGATTGCAGCGGCATAGACCGTGGCCCCTTGATCTTTCTGGGTCGTTTTGCTTCCTTTTTGGAGGGCATTGATATCCGTGGCAATCATTTGCTGCCATTTTTTAGCCGGGATATCGGCTGGCGATTTCGTTTCCTGGGCTGAGCCGCGGGCAAACATAAGCGAGCCGCTCAAGCCGGGGTTGGACCCCTTGGAACCGTTGGAACCTGTTGGCCGGTTGTTGTTAAAATAAAGAGCCACGGACAAAAGCGCCCACACGATTAAAATAGTTATAAAGATTTTACGTTTCATAGGACCCCCTTTTTGTACTTGCAAGGCACACAAGGCACAAAGGTATTTCTTTGAATTTTTTTATATTTACTCATGAGGAGACAATTATACTCGGTAGGAAATTTTTTTCAAGCCCCTGGAAAAAAAGCCCACGAATTACACGAATGAACACGAACATAATCGCCTTGTTGATAAAATCCGATGCGAATGTTATAATTCTACCATGATGAAAAATTTACCGCTGAGCATCCAGACGTTTCGTGATTTTATCGACCAGGATTATATTTACGTGGATAAAACCAAACAAATCCACGATCTTTTTGCCACGGGTGGAAGATACTATTTCCTATCCCGGCCGCGCCGCTTTGGAAAATCCCTGCTGCTATCTACCATGGCAGAAATTTTCTCCGGTAATAAGGAGCTTTTTAAAGGGCTCTGGATCTATGACAAAATCGAATGGACCAAATACCCGGTCATCCATATCGATCTTTCAAAAATGGACTTTGAAACCCCTACGAAACTGAAAGAATCCCTTAAACAATTTCTAAATGAGACAGCGGTTTTCTATGGCGTAACCCTGGATGAAAAGAAGACCTATAAAGAAAGTTTCGTAGAATTAATCAAAAAATTATCTTCCCTGGGCAGGGTGGTCATCCTGGTGGATGAGTACGACAAACCCATTACCGAATTTTTGGAAGCAGGTAAAATCGAAACAGCCAAAAATAACCGTAAGGTTTTAAAGAACTTCTTTGGCGTTATAAAAGGATCGGATGCTTTTCTTCGGTTCGTATTCATTACTGGTGTATCGAAGTTCTCCAGGGTATCCATTTTCTCAGATCTCAACAACTTAATCGATATCACTCTCATGGAAAATTTCGCTGCTCTCCTGGGATATACCGAAGCGGAACTGACGCAATATTTCTCTCCATATATGGAGCAAATGGCTATAAAACGGGGGATATCCAAAAGCAATTTGGCCGAAACCATCCGGAAGTGGTACAACGGGTATTCATGGGATGGGGAAAATTTTGTTTATAATCCCTTCTCCATATTAAACCTGTTCAATGCCAACCGTTTTAGAAACTTCTGGTTCACCTCCGGGACGCCTACTTTTTTAATCCAATTAATCAGGCGTAATAAAAGTAAAATAAGGGAATTTGAGAATTTGGCGGTCGAAAATTATACCTTTGACAGTTATGACATTGAAAACATGAATATCGAAGCCCTGCTCTTTCAAACCGGTTACCTCACCATCAAAAAAATCACCACTGAGAATGAGGAGGATACCTATCATTTATCCTATCCCAACAAAGAGGTAAGGGATTCTTTTTTGACCTACCTTTTGGGAGAATTCAGTCGAAAAGATATAATCTTCAGCAGCCGGTTTCTTAAGCGAATAGATGAATTGGTGAAGGCCGGTGATATCGATGGGTTTATCCGGGAAATCAAATCCCTGTTTGCATCCATTCCTTCCCATATTTTTATTGGGGATAGAGAGGCTTATTACCACTCGATTATTTATTTAATACTGAAATTAGCCGGCGCAGAGGTCAGGTGTGAAGACCCCACCAATATCGGGCGTATCGATGCCGTATTGGAGACGGGAAATAAAATCTACATCATGGAATTCAAGTTAAGCAGCGAACATGAGGCCATGGAACAGATCAAAAAAATGAAGTATTATGAGAAATACCTGGGCAGTGGGAAAGAGATTGCCCTATTGGGCGCCGGGTTCGACCCCAAAAAACGAAATATCGGCAATTACCTGCTGGAGGATTACTTGAATGCCCCGTGATCACTGATCATCAATTTTTTGTCCGCCCCTACATGGGCGCAATATTTACGATTATGTCTTCCCGGTTCACCTGTCCTGCTTCATCCTTTTCAACCAAAACAAAACGGTACGCCCCCACAAATCCCGGTCCGGGCTGCCAATAAAATATTCCCTTTCCGGGGTCAAAGGTTGAACCGATAGGCAATGGCGAAATGTTCACAACCCCGGGAGGAAGATGTATCTCCACCCGTTCCAGTTCCCGGATTTCAATGTGGATTACTCCTTCTTCATCCGGGTAAACCTCGTTTGCCTCTATCCCGGCATTAAATCCTTTTTTAACCCGAACCACGCCGGTCGCCCTCGAATCAAAAACGGGCGAACACGCAGGTTCGCCCCTACAGGACTCATCTTTTTCCGCTCTTCCGCTCTTGCCGGGTAGAGCCTTCGGTTACCCTCCGGCTCCCCCACAGACCCGGACGTGCGCAATTAACGCATCCGGTTCCTCATATTATGGCTTTGCTACACGATATATTGAGTGA
>JAUPLE010000051.1 GCA_030837085.1 Acidobacteriota bacterium
ACGTCCGGGTCTGTGGGGGAGCCGGAGGGTAACCGAAGGCTCTACCCGGCAAGAGCAGAAGAGCGGAAAAAACAATCTGTGTTAATCGCCGTAACGTGAAATCGCCCATACGTGGACACGTTTTTCTTCGCGGTCCTTCGCGTTCTTAGCGGCTAAAGGGGCCTGTGTTGTGGGGTGATAATTATTAATGGTCAATTGTTAATTGTTAATGGTTAACCGGGGAAGGAAAGGCCCAATTAAAGCCCAACCATTATTATCTTCTTCCGGTCATGGGAAATTTGTTTATAATATAGCTTCTCTTTCCAACTCTTCTTGCCGGGATCAAATATCACCAGGTAACCTTCGTTTAATCCCAAGCGATCCAGGTAACGGCTTAATTGCTTTTTCCCATCAGGGATGGTGTAGGCATCTCGTTTAACTTTCAATTCCAGTGCAAATTCTTGTTTTTTGAACCTGACCAACATATCGATACGACCGTTGCCTACCGCCATTTCTCGTATAATCTCGCCGCCGGAATTAACGACTCTTTGCAAAAACGCCATCAATAATAAATGGTGAGCCGATTCCTTGTATTCGTACCTGTCCAGCCAGGCCCCACTGTTCCTCCGGTAAAACTCCTGGAACTCTTTCAATATTTTTTCCATATTCAATGTCCCATCCGGGTTGACAAACCATGCGGTTTGAATATCAATGGGGATCATTTCCTGGATAGGCGAAGCCATTACCCGCGGGATAATCTCCGCATAGATTGGATTGGCAAACACCAGCGGCGATGACTGCGAAACGATTCCCAGGTCCCGAAGATAAGCGATATCATCCACTAATATATCAAAAACAATAGTATCCCCGTTAATGATGGCTTGAACGATTGTTTTCACTTTTTCTTCCTTTAGCTTATCCACCAGGCTGTCCAGGTGGGTATCGCGGCGCAAAATCAACTGATTTTTGGCTTCCGCTGCGATATCGAGAGTTATTTCCCGGGAAGAATCATTCCCCAGTATCTTCGATACGATTTGATTGGCCAGGGCATTAACCAACCACGGCTGACCGCCGGAAAGATAAAAAATTTCTTCTTTTACCTCATGGGGAAAAACCTGGCCGGTTTCCGTCGTATGCTGTTCCAGCAGTGCGTACACTTCTTGCTTAGTAAAGTTATTCAATAAAATAGATTCGGCCTTTACATTGAAAGGAGACGCAGTGCCCAGGGATTCCTCACCTTCCCGGACTTTCGCTTTGTAGTCCCGAATATCCCTTAATCCCACGAGGGCCACGGAAGAAGGGAAATGCTTCGGCCTGCCCTGGTATCCGTCTCTTAACTGCCTGAGGACAGAAATCAGGACATCATCCAATAAAGCGTCGATTTCATCGATGAAAAGAACAATGGGCTTTTCCTGGCTTTCACACCAGGTTTTCAGGTAATTATTCAGATCCGGGAAAACTTTGTTGTCAGGATTCTCAGGCCAATATTTCTCCTCCAACAGGCGGGTAGACGCATTGAATATGGCATTCATAACCGTGTTGTTGGCTTTTTCAAGAGTCATACTTGCGACTCCCGCCCGTTCAAACGAGACTACCAGGGCAATGTATTTTTCTTCCGCATTCAGTTTCCGGGACAGCGCATATAAATAAGTGGTTTTCCCTGTTTGCCGGGGCGCATGGATAGTGAAATACAGTTTCTTCTCAATTAGGTCTTCTACTTGTTTCAAGCGGTTTAGCGGATTTACAAAGTAATGATCTTCCGGGAAACACAAGCCTGCTGTATTAAAAAACTTACGCATGCGTCACTCCTTCAAAAAAATAAATCATAATCATGGTTATTATTATAAATGAATCGTTCCGGTAATGCAATCCAAACCCTGCGCTGAAAATAGCCACAAAGGCACGCCTGTATAAGTCACCAGGGTACACCAGGATATATATTTTTTTCTTCGCGGTTAAAGTTCTGTGTCTTCGCCTGGGCGTGTATTCAGTGGGCCTGTGTTGTGGAGTGATAATTATTAATGGTCAATTGTTAACTATTAATGGTTAACTCAGAAGTATGTCAAGAAACCGAAACGGGCGCCCAACATGGCTTCCAATACATAATGGACGCCGCCGAAGAGCAAGATAATTAACGAAAGGGCCAGGGTTTTTAATACCCGCTCCTTGAAACATGCTTCCTGGAAAAGGAAAAACGCCAACCCATTTACCAAGGCCACCAATACCCCAATTAGATGAGTAAAGGCCGTGAACCCGGAAAAGACCCCCAATAAGAAAAATGCCAACGGCTCCTTGCTTCTCAAACTATACGCCAGGAATACCCAGGAAAGGATAAGAAAAAACAAGCGGTACGAATCCAGGTGATATGTTACAAACACCTGGAAAAATTGAAACCCTGAAAACAACACAACAATGCCCAGCAGCGGCAAATACCTGTTTTTCCTGTAAAGCCAATAAAATACCACGGAAATTATCAATAATCCATAATACGCACTGATACTACGGAAATACATATCGAAAGTCAAATCGTTGGTCCCGGCAAACCCCCTGTTCATCATCATCTCCCAGGTCAACAGCAAGGAAAAAGACGGCTTGGGCGACCCGATAAAAAAGAATCCATCAAAGGAGTTATATATATTTTCAGAATATCTGACGGCTTTTTCCATATAATATAGTTTACCGATGTTACCGTACACCAGGATATCGTGGTCCGCGATCGGAACCTGCAAAATACTGCCCAGGTATATATACAGGAAAACCGCCACCAACACAACGAGAAAAGAGAAATAAAGAAGATTCTTCCAACGTTTCCCTTTCCCGGCCTTAAAAATAGCCACCAAGGCACCAAGGCACGAAGGTACACCAAGAGGTTTATTTTCATGGTCTCCGGGCGACGGCGGGCCATCATGACGAACTGCTAAGAGAACGGATTTCCTGCTCCACACCAGCAGCGCCAGGTATACCAGGAACACCACGGCCAGGTAAAAGTAATTGGGCAGCCCATGGAACACCAGCAGCAGATAATACAGGATCAGCACGGTAAATACCGGCCCCAATCCCAATGAACACAACATTAATTCCAGGTTGGGAACTTTTTCCCCGGTCCCGGCAAACCAATTGAATTTGCTTTGCCTGTCAGGTATGTTAGCCCTGTTACGCGTGTTCAGTTTTACCAACACACAGCCGATTATCAAGGAAAACAGGATATTGGTCAGGATAAATTTGATGATAAATAAGCCCATGGTTACCTTTTACATAGGTTTTTCCGATACATATATACTTATATGCCGGATAGACAAACGGTCCTCCGTGTTTTTGGGAGTAAAACGAAAGCCCATGATCAAGCGTGTCGTACCGGGTAGAATTTTTTTGGCCAGGATATAGGTTCGCCATCCCGGACTTGAAAAGAATTGTTTTTCCGCGACAAATAAGCCGGATTGACCGCTTTGAGTTGAAATAAACATATAATTATCTTCATTTATCAAACGAGACGAAACCGTGGCGTTTACTACCAGGAGAATGTATTTACCTTCCACCGTTGCGATATCCAACGCAAGACCTTTCCGGTTGGGTTCAAAACCGAAACCGGTTTGCCTGAATCCCTTTTCATCCGCCGACAAGCTGTGTACTTCCAGGACATTCCCCATCTCTTTGGCTGTAAATTCATAAGCGAATTTCCCTTTTTCAGAAAAAGTAAGCAGCGCCGGCGACGTGTCTTTCGGTACGGCGGCACGGGCGTTCCACACGCCGGACACGCCCGACACAGCGGCGCAGTGGGTTAAGGAAATTGCCTCTGCCTGCCCTTCCTGTGCTTTTGTTTTCATCTGGCAGATGGAAAACGCCGGGTTCCCCGCGGGAACAGGGCGGTAATAATTGCGCAGCACGTTATTGCCTTGAAAAGCAACAGCGACCAGGGATCTTTGTTTAAACTCTTGCAGCAACTTCATATCTTTTGCCGCCTGGCCGTCAGCGTCATAAACGGTGAACTCCGGGACCAGGAAATAGGGTTCTTTTAATAGTGTTGACAGGACATCGAACGTGTTTTCCTTCAATTGTTTAAAATCGCGCGTATAGACCAGGTAATCGTCCCGGAGCGGGGCCGCGTCCATTTCCAATTCAGCCGGGACCACCAATGATGGGCCTTTGGGAACATTGGCCCGCACCCATTGAACCGCCCGCAAACGGGAATCCGGTTCGGCTTTGGCTTTGGCCCACTGGAGCACGGGTTTATACGGCGGGAAACAAATGCAAAATAAAATCACTGCCGCCGCGGTAGCCGGGAGGGTTTTTAATTTCAACTGTTCCTGCGCCAGCCGGTACAATTCGATAATACCCAGGCCGGCAAATACGGCTAAAAAAGCATAAGGGGCAACTAAAAGGGGGAAAGCAATAAAGATGACGGCTTTTTGCCAATCTCTCTTAAAAGCCGTGAACAGTCCAAACAGCGATAAAAGCAGACCGCCGACGCCGAAATTACCGAATAAGCCTCTCAAGGTCGAATCGATATGATGGTGATACGAAAAATTGCCCACGCCCAGCAGGTCCAGGGGGACAACCAGGGCAAAGGATACCGGGATCAACGCCAGGAACACGGCCAGGGTGACGCCGATCAGCAAGAAAAGCTGTTTTAATTTTTGTGTCCCTTTTCCCGGGAAAAGCAAAATGGCCAGCAAGGGGGAGAGAATTGCCGGGTATAGGCTGTAATTGGCGGTCAGGGTTACGGCTAACAGCATACCGGTGATAAGGGCTTTATGAAGCAAGGTATCTTTTTCCAAAAAAGAAAATATACGCCAATAAAGCAATGCCAGGCAGGCGGCAGCCAGGGGGTTTATGTCCAGGTTTTGAGGGGAAAAATTCAAATAATCAGCGGCGATAATAAGAATTAGCGGAACAAGTAATGAAAAGCTTTTGGAGGTCCAGGAACCTTTTCTCGAAAAGGTTCCTGG
>JAUPLE010000506.1 GCA_030837085.1 Acidobacteriota bacterium
CCGGTTCACTGTGACAGGTGATAAAGCCATTGTTTTGTTTTACAATCCCGTAGACAGTGGAGAGCCCCAGGCCTGTTCCTTTATCTTTGGGTTTGGTGGTGAAAAAGGGGTCAAAAATATGGGTCATTACCTCGGGGCTGATGCCATGGCCTGTATCCGAAACAGACAACTGTACATAAGGCCCTGGGGCGCAGCCCATATGCCCGGCAGCAAAGTTTTCATCCAGTTCAACATTAAGAGTTTCAATAACCAGTTTTCCTCCTTCAAGCATGGCGTCTCGGGCATTTACGGCCAGGTTGACAACTACCTGGTCCAATTGGGTGGGTTCAACTCTGACCATTCCCAATCCCGGCTTGCGGATAAAGGTCAATTCGACATCCTCGCCGATCAACCGCTGCAGCATGCGCTCCATTTTATCCAGGTGCTGATTCAAGTTAACCAGCCTGGGTTTAACCACTTGTTTCCGGCTGAATGCCATCAGTTGGTCGATTAAATCGGTGGTACGGTCAGCAGTGGTGACGATTTCCTTGAGATGCTTGCGAATGGGAGATTTTTCCTCCGATTGCATCATGGCCAACTCGGCATGACCGAATATAACCGTTAAAAGATTGTTGAAATCATGGGCAATACCGCCGGCCAGCCGACCTACAGCTTCCATTTTTTGGGCTTGCAAAAATTGGGCTTCCAGTTGTTTATAACCGGAGATATCTTCACACATCACAATGGCGCCAATGATCTCATTGCCTGTTTCTCCTCCCCACCGGGGCGCAGCGTGAACTTTCAAAGTCAAATTTACACCGAACAAAGACTTATAATCGGATTCAATGTTGCCGACTGATTCACCTGCCCAAACTCTCTGTAAAATGGATTCCATTTTCGTGTCTTTCATGGTGGGAATATCCAGCATTTTCTTGCCGATAACCGGAGATTCGGTTCCTTCAGGAACGTTCATCATTTTTGCCATGGCAGGGTTTTCATATAAGATAACCCCGTTTTTATCCAGGTACAGGATGCCGACGGGACTATTGGCCACGATGCCGCGATTCAAATCTTCGGAAACCCTTAAAGCCTCTTCGGATTGTTTCCGTTCAATAACTTTTGCCACCTGGGTAGACACATATTCCAACATTTGCAGTTCGCGTTCGCCGTAGGCCTGGGGATTTACGTAATCCTGGACAGTGATAATCCCGATGGTTTTTTCTTCTGCTCTAAGGGGGACGCCTAGCCAAATAAGGGAAGGCACCCCGACCTGTTGGATACCCCAGGATTTCCGCAACTTTTCCTGGACATCGAGGGAAGCCAGCAGGGATTTACCGGTGCTCAATACATATTCGGTTAATCCTTTCCCTGTCTTTCTCGGGGCAGGAGGCGGGTCCACCGCATCCACAAAATATGGGAAGGTCAAGACTTCATTTTTTTCATCATAATAGGCGATATAGAAATTTTCCGCCGGCATGACATCCCGGATAATCTTATGTACTTCGCGGTATAGGGCATCGATGCTTTCCGCGCTGTGAACGGTTTGTGAAATGCGATACACTGCATCTTGAAGTATTTCCGCACGCCGGCGCTCTTTTTCCTGCCGGATGTAATGCAGGGCAAAGCCGATATCATTGGCAATGTTTTTAAACACCTCTTGCTGTTCTACATCGTCGATTAAATGCTCTTCAATGGAAACAGTAAGTATACCGAAAATTTCCTTCTCATGTTCCAGGAGAATGGTCATGGCGCCATAACCGCCCAATATATTGGACCGAAAACAGTCGGAGCAGTGCCTGGACGGGTAATGGATTTGCAGGGTATCGCGTTGTTTCAACGCGTTTTGGGCGCATTTCGTTAATGTCAACGGCCCCTGTTTCGAATTTTCCGATTGGGTAGACTCCTGGTGAAGAAAACCGTCCTCAACGCTCAAGGTAATTTGTTGTGCTTCATTTATTAATGCGATCCAGGCCTGATGGTACACCCGGTCCCGGGTGAGGTATTCGCAGGCCCTTTTTAATAATGATTCGATCTCTTTTTCTTGTATGATCAGTTGGTTGATATTACGAAGAGCCCGAAGTACACGATTCAGGTATTCTAATTTTTCCTCTGCATGCCTGCATTCACCTGCATTCCCGATATTTGTGGCCGAATCCGGAGTTATTCCCATGACCAGCTCCTTTGTTTATCCTGTTTACAATTGTTTCGCATTCTGGATCTTCTTTCTTCTAAATTGAACGATAAGATTCACCCGCCAGGTTTATCAGCATTCTTTAAAAATCCTAAAATCCTGATGTGGCTATCTTTCTTTTTTTCTTGCCTCTTTTTTTGGTACACAATATTTGATTATAAATTATAAAGGGAAATCCATCATTTGTCAAGCTAAAGGCAATAATTTTCAAAAAACCTTTTAAAAAACTCCGACATATTATATACTTTAACTGGAGGTTCAAATGACAAAAAGACAACGATTTTTTAACCGGTTCCAACTGCTGTTGTTAATAGTATGCATAACAACCTGGGGCGCCGGCCTGCTGGAGGCAGAGCAACTGGAGTTAGGAAAAATTTATTATGGTTTTAAATTATCAAAAGAGAAGGAAATGAAAGAACTGGATATGGTGGGCCTGGTGTTTGAACACACCAAAAGCGGTGCACGACTGCTGAAATTTAAAGTCAATGACGATGATAATATGATTAGTATCGCCTTTGCAACCCCCACGAACACGGATTGCGGGATTCCCCATATCATGGAACACTGCGTATTAAACGGTTCAATGAAATTCCCTGTTAAAAGTCCATTCGATGTCTTGAGAAAAGGTTCGCTTAATACCTTTTTGAACGCTTTTACCGGCGCAGACATCACGGTTTACCCCGCTTCCAGTCGAAACGATAAAGACTTTTTCAATTTGATGGATGTTTACCTGGACGCGGTTTTCTTTCCTCGTATTTACGACGAACCTAAAATCTTGCAGCGGGAAGGTTGGCATTATGCACTGGAAAAAAAAGAGGGTGAAATCCAGGTTAACGGTATTGTATACAACGAAGACCAGGGATCATTTTCAAACCCCCAAAGGGAACTTTTTTACTACATCAACAAATATCTTTTCCCTGGCAATACCTATGGTTATTCATCCGGCGGCCACCCGGATTTTATACCGGACCTGACTTACGAGCAATTCCTGGACTTCCACAAAAAATACTACCACCCCTCCAACTGCTATATCATTCTCTACGGCGATGGGAATATCCTGGAGGAACTGAAATTCATCGATGAGAATTACCTGTCCAAATTTGCTAAAGCAGTAATAAACGCCGATATTCCCTTGCAAAAGCCCTTTGACAAAATGCAAGAAATCACCAGGGAATATGCTATCTCCAGCGACGACGATGAAAAAGACAATACCTGGCTTTCCTTAAATTTTGTCGTTGGTCAGGCCAGCCAAAGGAATACCAGTCTTGCTCTTGAAATATTGAACCAGGTGTTATTAAATTTGCCGTCCTCCCCACTTCACCGGGCATTGATAGATGCCGGTATCGGAAAA
>JAUPLE010000507.1 GCA_030837085.1 Acidobacteriota bacterium
AAAAGATTATCTGATTCAAAAGGTTTTTGTCAAACCTTTTTTTGTTGAAAAAACCATTAAGCAATTGCTGGTGATTAAAAAGGATTGAGGGTGTCATGAATAGAAGGGTGAAGGTCGGTATTTTCCTGCTGTTAATAGGGCTGCAAGTGTTAAGCCACCGCTACCGGGATGTCTTAAAATTCAACCTCGACTTTTTACATTTGATTCTCGTGTATATTGCCGTGCAATCCGGATTTGTCAAGACCATTCTTTCCGCCACGGTCATCGGGTTAATCACCGATTATTTCAGCATGCAGGTGATGGGAGTGTTTGGGTTTTCCAGGACCATTTCCGGATACCTGCTGAACGAAATCGCCCGCCACATCGACCTGAAAAATAACTTCCTGGCATTTTTACTCATTTCCGTTTCCCTTCTCTTTTCCAACCTCATTGCCAATGTTTTTTTCCATTTCATTTCCGGGTTCCCGTTCCAATTAAGTTTAATACTCTATCAACCGCTGGCCACCGGGTTACTGGGTGTATTGATCATCCTCCCCCGGAAAATGAGGCAATATCTCGATGTATACTGAAAAGCGACGATTAACCTCGCAGGATGTCAAGCGCATCTCTATTATTGCCAATATTATCATCATTAGCCTGTTCATCGTACTGCTTTTCCTTTTCTGGAATATCCAGATTTTAAAGAATCAGCACTATGCAAAATTGGCCACCGGTAATGTAAGAAAAGAAATTATCATCAAAGCTCCCCGGGGCATGATACTGGACAGGAATCATGAACGCCTGTCCGAGAATAAAATCAGCTTCAATCTCGTATTGATCCCGGATTATACCGAGAACCTCAACCGGGCCATCGATACCGCTGCCCGGTTGACAGGCATGACGAAAAAAGAAGTCAACGACACTATTGAGAAATATAAAGATTTTTCCAAATCCTATGCCATTCCTTTGAAAAAAGATTTAACTTTGGCAAAAGCGATTTATATTGAAAGCCGGGCGGATGAATTGCCGGGATTCGAAATCAATATCGAGCCGGTCCGGGACTACCCTTATGAAGGTATGGCGTCGCATATACTGGGATATATTTCCGAGCTAACCCCCAGGGAATTGGAAAAGAAAATGACCGAAGGTTATCGCCTGGGCGATGTAATCGGCAAGAGCGGCGTTGAAAGAACCTACGAGCAAAAACTGCGGGGTGTTGACGGCGCCAAGAACGTTGAGAAAGATAACCTGGGTAAGATCCGCGTGGTCCTGGGCGAGGCGCAGCCCACCATCGGTAATACCGTGGTCCTCACCATCGATATGGAACTGCAGAAATTTATCGAAGAGATTTTCAAGGAATATAACGGCGCCATCGGCGTCGTGGATTTGAAAACCGGGGGTATCCTGGCCATGGTCAGCACACCCAATTTCAATCCTGAATTTTTCTCCGGCGTCATGGAGAAAACCCAGTGGGAAGCCCTGGTTAACGACCCGGCCAAGCCCCTGCAGAATAAATTTGTGCAATCATTGTACCTACCCGGTTCCACATTCAAGGTGGTCATGGCATTGGCCGCGTTACAGGAAAATATAATCCAGTTTTCCACTACTTCCTTATGCTCCGGCGTCATCGACATCTATGACCGCCAGTTCCACTGCTGGAACCGCGGCGGCCACGGCAACATGGACCTTTACGAAGCCATCGCCAATTCCTGCAATATCTATTTTTACCGGTTGGGCAAACGAATGGACATCGATACCATTGCCCAATATGCAAAGATGATGGGCCTGGGACAACCCACCGGCATCGACTTACCCAATGAAAAAGCCGGCATTTTCCCCACCAGGGCCTGGAAACTCAAAACATTAAAACAAAAATGGTTTGCCGGTGATACTGTTTCCGTAGCCATCGGCGGCGGCCTGATTCAGGTGACACCCGCGCAAATTCTTTCCATGATCAGCGCCGTGGCCTTACGGGGCCGCACACCCCAACTGCACCTGGTGAAACAAATCGAAAAAGACGGCCTGGTTATCGAAGAATTCCAACCCCAGTTCCGGGAGGTTCCCATCTCCAGGGAGAATTTCGAGATTGTAATCGAGGGACTTTACCGGGTGGTCAACGAAAACGGCACCGGCAAGGCCGGCAAAATCGAAAGCCTCGATATATGCGGTAAAACCGGCACACAATTAATCCTCTCATTGGAAAATCCCAGGTATGAACAATTGGTCAAACAGAAACGTTTTACCCCCCACTCCTGGTTTGCCTCTTTCGCCCCCCGTTATAACCCCGAGGTCGCCATGGTGGTGTTTATCGAGAATGGCGGAGAAGCCGGGGCCGTCGCTGTTCCTATCGCTAAGAAAATATATCAGAAAATTTTTAATAGGCAATAAATGATGAAAATAAAGGCCCACAGAATACACGGAACACACAGAATACACGGAAGGAAAAGAAATAGAACAGGAGTACCGGGATGATCAGGGATTCGCTTCGGTTTTTCGATAAATTAGCCTTCACGGTTCTCCTGGCGCTGGCCATTTCCGGGCTCGTATTGATCTACAGCGCCTCGCACAGCCTTGTTTACAACACCTATTTTTCAAGACAGGTCTTGTGGTTCTTCATCGTCGTCATCGTTTTCTTCATCGTTTACAGGCTCAAAACAGAGCTGGTTTTCGATTACAGTTTCCCCGTTTATGTCGGGTTGGTGGCGCTCCTGGCGCTGCAATTGATTGTCGGTACAATTATTGCCGGGACCAAAAGCTGGATTAAAGTAAGCTTCTTTTCCGTCCAGGTTTCCGAGTTTATCAAAATCCCCCTGGCCTTATACCTGGCCAAAACCGTCACCAAGATCACCCTCATCGATTGGCGATCCTATTCCAGGTTATTAACCATCGTGGGTATCCCTTTCTTATTGATCGCGCTCCAGCCCGACCTGGGCACCGCCTTTATGCTGTGCTCATTTTTACTCATCATCGCGTTCCTAAAAAAAATAAGAACCGTGATAATCGTGTTTACATTAGTGACCATAGCGGCAGGGGGATTTATCGGTTATAATTACCTGTTGAAACCATACCAGAAAGACCGGATTATTTCGTTTCTGAACCCCGAAAAATACAAGAAATCCTCCGGCTACCAGATCATCCAATCCAAGATCGCCGTCGGTTCCGGGGGATTGGTCGGTAAAGGGTATCTCAACGGCACACAGTCCCAGTACAAATTTCTGCCCACCCGGCAAACCGATTTTGTCGTGGCCGTGTTGGGAGAGGAATTCGGGTTCCTGGGCATCAGTTTTTTGTTCGTGCTGTTTTTTCTCCTCTTTTACCGGCAGTTCAATATAAAAGTCCAATCTGACGAAGAGTTCTATTATGTCTATTTTTTCAATGGCCTTATCTTATTCCAATTCCTGGTCAACATCTTGATGAGCGTCGGGTATTTCCCCATCATGGGGGTGCCTTTGCCGTTTGTATCGTACGGTGGGTCGTCGCTGCTGTCTTTTTTCATCGGCGAGGCGTTGATTTTCAGGATCAAGGCTAACCCCTTTTTGAACGATTAACCGGGGCAGGAAAAGCAGCGGGCATAGAGAGAGAGTATCCAACTAAAATGACCGATAAATCCAATAAGAAAGCATCCCGCAAAGCGGCCGCGCTTATCGACAATTGTTCCTTGGAAGATATGAAGAGGATAAATGCCACGTGGGTAGCCCAAAAAATAGGTGTTCACCCCTCCTATCTCTCGCGCATCTTCAAAGAGGATCAGGACTGCCATTTAAAAGACTATATCGAGCGCGCCAAGATGAACAAAGCCCAGGAATTATTAGAAACCACGGATTGGACTGTCAAAAAGATTGCCACGCTGTTGGATTATACCAATCCCGGGTATTTCAGTTCCAAGTTCCATCAGCATAAAGGCATGTCGCCCAAGCGCTGCCGTGAACAATATCATGCCCGGCAGGAAGAACAAAGCAAAAAGCCCGCCGCCGTTTCCGTAGAGCCCGCCGTTTCCGCCGCTCGCACCGCTCCCACCGCTCCCGCCGATTCCACCGATTCGGAAAATGGCAAGCCTCTCCTGGAGATCATCAAAAACCGTATCATCAAACACTTTAAAGGTTTATTTGGCGGATAAGAAAATAATTTCGCCAATACCGATATCAATAACAGGCCTATGGCTATAAAATTTCTAAAAAATCATAAATCAAAATCATATACCATTTTTTAACCTCCTATATGCTTATTTTTGACATCACATATGCTCATTTTTGATCTTAAATATTTCCTCACATCGAAGTCTCCCGATAATGCAAGCGCTCCGGACTTATATTTTAGCGAAATGCAATTTTTGCATTTGAAA
>JAUPLE010000508.1 GCA_030837085.1 Acidobacteriota bacterium
CCAGGCGCTCAGTGGTTAGAGCAATTAAACAAGGCCATTCCTGGGAAATGATCAAATCATTCAATATATGAATCGGACGGCCTTCCGAGACACTTTCCAGGAGGGCCAGGCGATGGTCGAACATCCGGATGCTGCCCGTTGCGTCTCCGACATAAATCCGGGGGGGGCCGCTGGCGGGAATATGGACAAAGGGTTTTGAAAAAGAAGCATGAGGCAGTAAATATAATGCCCTGGTTTTTCCCGTCAACCCGTCGAATATGAATAGTTTGCCCTTCACATCCGGGTGGACGCGGCGAGACGCGGTGGCGGTGATAATCTCTAAAAAATTGTCGCCGTCGAGGTCAGCTACCGCCGATTGCGCCCGGGAATACCATTCGCCGGTTTCTTGTTTCCATCTTTCATTACCCTGATGGTCCAGTACAATGACATAACTATGGGCATCATCGGCGCCGTTTAGTACAGCGCCGTTATTGAGGGCATTTGTAGAAATAATGATTTCTTTATTGCCGTCGCCTTCAATATCTTTGATTTCGATATGCTGTACAATTGCACCCATATTATATTCCCAGAGCAGTTTCCCGGTTTCCGGGTCAAAACACACCACCCCCCTGGGGGAATGTATATAAAAAGAGTACAATATAATCAACATTTCAACGCGGCCATCCGTCTCTAAATCGTTAAAAATAGGTTTAGAAAAACTAAATGCTGTCTCTGGCAATTTATACCTGATTTTATCCAGGGGTACATCCTGTTTTTGAGTTTTCCCGCGGTGGTCCACTTCCTTTAAGACGAAATTTCCTGTTTTAGAATCCAAAAGTCGAAATACATTGGATTTCGCTAGCTTGTCCAGGTAGACGTCGAAAACACAGGAATAAGGGGGAAATTGTATTTTACCGGGAAAAGGCGCCGACGTTTCGCCTGTTCTAAAAGGATCAAAAATCCATACCTCTGTTCTTTCCGGGAAATTTTCGCCTCTTGTAAAAATGATTTCGTCATTGCCATCATTGTTTATGTCCGCAACGGCGGCGATGTTTGGCGCATCATCCTTGAGAACATCGACTGCGAGGGGGGCGTTTTTTAGGTTGAATACTTCCAGACGTTCGATCCCAAGTATTCCCAGGTAGAGGTTTACGATGATAAATGTCGAAACGATCCACATACATTTAAGAATCTTCCTCATCCAAAAAGGGATTATAAAAAAAAATGGGGATAATAGCAAGAGGTTTATATCGTCCCGGCAATTCTCATTTTGAATAATCTTAGGGCGACCACGGGGGGGCGCCCCTACATAAATTAATTGAAATCCTGAATGGTCACGAGTTTTCGATTTTGTAGGGGCAGGCCCCCGTGTCTGCCCAAATTAAAATTTCTATTTTATAAGTCAAAATGAGAATTGCTGTATCATCCTGGCAAATTTAAGAAGTATGATAATTGGTTTCGATCTTTATGTCCAATTTTCAAACTTGTGGGGGATTCCTTTGGATTCTAAAAAATCTCGAAACTCATCCACAGCAGAAAATCGCCCGGCATACAATTTCTCAATCAACGCCAAAAGCAGCATATCTTTATGCTCCGCCAACACCGTAACCCAGAATTCATAATCCGAATCCCCCCACACTTCTTCCGGTGTTTTCCCTATATCCTGGGTATACATGATAAGTTTCCCTTGTTCATCGATCTCCGCATGCGTGAAACGAGACGTCTCACCTCGATCCTCTAAAAGTTCCACACTTCGCGCCTTGATTTCAACTTTGTTTTCCGTCATATGATCCCCCTTAACTACTTATTACATATTAGTTCCTCATGATGCAAGCCTCGCCCGGAGACGATGAAAACATTGCCACCAAGGCACGCCAGTACAAGACACCAAGAATTTTTTTATAATAAACCCTTGGTGTTTCTTTGTGCCTTCGTGCCTTTGTGGCTATTTTCATGGCAGCCATCACTGGTAGTCCATAATATCCCTGGATAAACGAATCATGGTAATACCGTCGCCGCGGTCCAAACGGGTAGTGTGCTCATACAGTTTGACAATGAGAAACGCATTGAAATGCACTTTCCCCCCTATTTCCCTGATGGCCTGGTATTCTTCGAAAATAGTAGCCCGAAAATCCCGGTAAAGCTGCCTGATAAGTTTGGTCTTATCGGGATAGATCCTGGCCCGACTGCCGAAATATTCCAACAAATCTTGCTGCTTTTTCAACGGCATCTCGCCCTGGAACTCACTTAACCTGCCGTCAGGCTTGATAGAATCAATATGGGTAACATAATATTTCATACTATTACCCCTACCGGCCAGGGTCGATTTTATATATAGCTCATGTAGAATGGCGGCACGTAATAATGAAAAACCTTTCTCTTTTTCCAATATAGTCAATTTCCCCTGGGCAGCGGCTTCACGGGTATCGTCGCTCAGTTCCGTCAGATCCCCGTTATACATACGAAGGAGAATCTCCCGGTAGCCGGGTCCCAATACGTTCTCCTTGAAAAAATCCGCGCTTATATTGTATTTATCCAATGCGATTTCAAAGTGCTTAACCAGGTGGGCAACAATCTTCTCGTCAGATAGTTGTTTCGGGAGGTTAATGCCAAAGGCCGGTGTGAATGTCGCGCTCTCTCCCGCGGAATGGGACAACTTCATCCTGGCTGTCACTGCATAATTGACATCCAGGAGGTAGAGATAATTACCGATTATCACCCGGCCCGCTCCAGTTGTAATATCCATTTCGCATCGATCCCGCAAAGAAATGGGTAAAAAATCGCCAGTCTCGAATTCATCCTTCATTACCCCGTTTTGACCGGCGCTGCTTACAGGCGATGACGGCGGCGCAACTGGCGGAACAGGCGCAATAGGCGCCGCCGGTTTCTCCACCGGTGCGACCGGCGCACGTGCATGTTTAACCTGGAGCTTATCTTCCACCCCCAACATATAACTGGCCATGGAATCCGTGGTTTTCATTTCCACACGGTACTCTTTGTCCAACATGTAAAGGAATTTACTGTAACGAAGGCTGTACCCTCCATAGGCCGTCTTTTTACATAATGGTCTTAAATACGGGGGTACGACCTGGCCTTCATCTAATTCCGCGACTTCTATTTCATCGTCATGGGGCTCCGGGTTTACAAGATGCAAGGGGGCGTCATCTTCATCCACCAACATTTCCGGGCTCATCTCGATAAACGGATCGCTGGTTTCGAATTCGGAAAGTTCAATGACAGGTTCGGAATCATACCCGGGCGACTCTTTCGAAAAATCTTCGATGAGTTCTAAATCTTCTTCCCCCAGCATATCTTTTTCTATCTTATAATAAACCTGGTTGCCGGTAGTGACGCGAAAGTAAACGTTTTCTATGCCCCGCACTTCGAGAAATATCTCGCCGTCTTCGTCTTTATAACGCCGCAAAACTTCCCTTTCAGGGATATGGCTGCCAGCTTTATAGTCCATAATAGGTCACATCAAACCGTTAATCCTTTTGTTATTTTTTCTACTCTATATTGTAAACAATAATGCAGAAGACTTCAAGATTAATTATAAGAATCTTTTTACTCCTTTTTGGGCAATATCTCCAATAGGACCTGGACGGCTTTTTCCAGTTGTTGGTCCCTGCCGGTGGCCAGGATGCTAAAATCATTATCCACCCGAAAATCGGGTTCCAATTGCTGGTTCTCCAGGAAATGGCCGGCTTCATCCCGGTAGGCTACCATGGGCATACCGAAAACCAATGTTTGATCTTGCAACCGTTCCCACCACACGGAAGTCATGGTGCCGGGTATGGGCATGCCCAC